>JAUYEQ010000715.1 GCA_030691295.1 Bacteroidota bacterium | reverse complement strand
CCTCCTTGCTGTTCCTAATGTTTTCCTGAGTGTCGGTGTTTCCGAAATAGGATTTAAACTCAAGATACTTAGCATTGATTAACTCAGAATCGAGCTGTTTAAGGTATTTCTGTTCTAAGGTTTTTTGGAAAAGCGCCATTGGTAGTTAGATTTTCTTTAATGATCAAACTTACATAAAAAACGGAAGACTGCGAGGGCAAAATTACAGCTTTTTGAAAGCCTTTTTTGATGCAGCGTTGGCATAGGAGGAAAATCAGGAACTAAAATGAAAAACCCGAAGGATTGGAATTCTCACACCAACCTTTCGGGTTTAATGCCAATTGGCAAATTTCAAATATTTATAATCTTGTCATGGCTGCCTATCCTTCTGGCAGAAATTTTGGATAAAAACCAGAATCTATTTCGCCGGAATATTCTTCAGTGTTTCAACCAGAAAATCCCAGAATTTGCTGACCGATTCGATGTTGACTTTTTCATCCGGCGAGTGCGGGAAACGAATGGTTGGACCAAACGAAATCATATCCCAGTTTGGATAAGTTCCGCCCAGAATACCACATTCCAATCCGGCATGAATGGCCTTAATTTCAGGAATACGACCGAATTTGGAATTGTAAACCTGTTGCATGGTTTTCAGGATGGGTGAATCCATGTTTGGTTTCCATCCCGGATAACCACCTTTTAATTTTATGGTTGCTCCTGCAAGTGTAAATACCGAATCCATGCGCGAACCCAGTTCTGCTTTGGCTGTATCGACCGAACTGCGCATCAGACATGAAATTTCAACGATTTTTGCAGCATTGTCAGATTTTACAATGGCCAGATTGGTGGAGGTTTCTACCAGTCCGGGCATACTGTCGCTCATGCGGATTACTCCGTTCGGACAGGCAACAATGGCGTGCGTTAAGTTGATCTGCGTTTTCTCATCGATCAGAAAAGCGGGCATTTCGATTTTCGAAAGCTCTATTTTCAGCGTTGGTTCGGTTGCCGACAGTTCGCGTTTGATGATGGTGGTAAGTCCTGCGATCTGACCAACCAGTTTGTCGGCTTTTTCGTACGGAACGGTAACAACTCCAAACGCTTCACGCGGAATTGCATTGCGCAGGTTTCCGCCATTGATTGAGGCCAAACGTACTCCGCAGGTTTTATGAGTTTCCTTTAGCAAACGGAAGAAAATTTTGTTTGCATTTCCGCGCCCCAATGGAATATCCAAACCTGAGTGACCACCTTTCAGGCCGGTCACATTCAGGCGGAAACTGATAGAATCTGCCGGAACCGGAACTTCAGTAAATTTAAACTGAACGATGGCATCTTCGCCACCGGCGCATCCAACATACAATTCGCCTTCATCTTCCGAGTCCATGTTAATGAGGATTTCACCCTTCAGGATGCCTGGTTTCAGATTGTTGGCTCCGTCCATGCCGGTTTCTTCGGTCGCGGTAAACAATCCTTCGATTGGCCCGTGTACCAGATCTTTCGATGCGAGTACGGCCATTGCAGCGGCAACTCCAATTCCATTGTCAGATCCAAGCGTTGTTCCGTTTGCCCTGACCCATTCGCCATCAATGACGGTTTCAATCGGATCTTTCGCAAAATCATGGTCTTTGTCGCTGTTCTTTTGCGGAACCATGTCGAGATGACCCTGCAGAATTACTCCTTTGCGTTTTTCCATTCCGGCAGTAGCGGGTTTGCGAATGATTACATTTCCGGCTTCATCCTGAATCGTTTCCAGCCCGAGGCCTTTGCCAAAGTCGGCAATAAACTTGCGAACTTGCTCTTCGTGGTTCGAAGGCCGCGGAATACGCGTCAATTCATAAAAGTTTTCCCATATTTCAACGGGACTTATTTTTGAGATTTCGTTGCTCATATATTTGTTTTTAAAATGAAATTCGGTTTAAAATTCAGCTATAAAAGTACAATTAATCCATGTAGTTTGTTTAAGAAATGGAACAATAAAAAACCTGCATCCGATAAAACGAATACAGGTTCTCTTTTATTTCAGGTCAGATATTTGAATTCGGTTTAAACCTCAGGGCGCTGGGCTATGCCATTTTTGGCGTTTTTTTATTTGGCAATTCCAAACCGTAACCGTGCTTGGCATCTACCTTTCGAAGATACAATGCCAGTATAATTGCAGCAACTCCGAAACCAGCAAAAATCAATTCAGGAACCATATAATTGTAGGCAGCACCTGGAATTTGTGCGGCAATTTGTTCGGCCACACCAGGGTTTGATTTGGTAATTGACCAGCCAATCAAGCCAGGAACCAGCATTAGTCCAATGTTCTGAATCCAGAATATACATCCGAAGGCAGTTCCCAGATAGCGGTCTTCAATTATTTTTGGCAGTGATGGCCACATCGAAGCAGGAACCAGCGAAAATGCTGTTCCTAATATGACAATTGTTCCGAATGCAAGTACATACGAAAAGTTTTCATTGGGAACCAGTGCAAAAATTAAGTGTGACGCAACCAGCAAAATAGCGCCATACAACATTAATGAAGCGCCTTTTCCTTTTAAATCGAGAAATAATCCGATAAACGGAGTCAAAATCATTGCTCCGATCGGGAAGAATGAGAACAAGTTTGAAGCTTCGGTTATTGGAATATTAAGTTTCGAAGAAAGCATGTCGGTTGCAAATTTCTGGAAAGGGAAAATTGCAGAATAGAACAAAACGCAAAGTCCGGCAATGGCTATAAAGCCTGGATTTGTGAAAATTTTGGCAAGATCGCTGATCCTGAATTCATCTTCAGGAGCGAGTTTCCCATCATCGCCAAGTTGTTTGTCCAGTTTCACATCCATAAAAACATAAATCAAAGAGGTGAGGAGTCCGATGCACAGAAAAGCGAGCCCCATGAATACTGAATTGGCGGGATCCCATTGGGTCGGATCTTCAGAATTGGCAAAAATCGGCGATAAACGGAAAACCGCAAAAACTCCAAGTCGGGCAACAGCCATTTCAAGTCCCATTGCAAGGGCCATTTCTTTACCCCTGAACCATTTAACGATTGTTTTTGACACGGTAATTCCAGCCATTTCGACCCCAATGCCAAAAATTGCAAATCCGCAATAAGCAACTAGTGCAGTGGTTGGCAACTCCCAGCCAAAGACCGAGGAAACTGAAGCAACATCGATGTATTTTAGTGCCGAAAACTTAATTGCAGCGCCTGCTACCATGGTGATGGTCGATAACATCAGGGTAAAACGAATACCCATTTTATCGAGAATAATTCCTGAAAGTATCAGAAACCCGACAAATACGTTTAAAAAGAATTCCGATCCGCCGAGATAACCAAAAACTTCAGGCGACCAATTAAAGTTTGTCAACATCATTTTTTGTAGCGGTGCCACCACATCTACAAAGAAATAAGCGAAAAACATGGTTGCCGAAATCAGAATTAATGCCATCCATCTGGCAATTGGTGAATCGTGGAGTGTTTGTTTTAACTGTTGCATAAAAATGAGTTGTTAATTTATTTTATTTTCAGTAATACTTTTTACAGCTCCGGTAGTTGGGAAAAATTCCATTTTGAATGTTCCGTCAAGCAAATCTTCAGGAATAGGGGCAATGGTTCCGAATTGTGCAATTGGTGCGCGTGCCCCGGCAAGTTGGGTCGCACCATCCATAATCCTGATTTCCGACATTCCCGGCATACGGTAATACAATCCGCTTTTCCCGGCATTTGGATTTTCGGAAGCACTCAAACTGGTTTGTCTGGCAGCCAGATTTTCAGCTTTTGTAACATCGATGACGATGGGTCTGCCCGATAAATCTGATTTTGGCAATACTCCGCGTTCGTCACTGTACCTGAAGATTACTTCGCCTTTAACTGTTTTTTGTCCGGGAACGAAGTCGAAACTGAACTCGTGAGATTGTTTTGTCGATTTACCGACAAACAATGCCACATAATTTTCTTCCATTTTTCCCAGTTCCTCAGTCATTACTTCAAAAGATTTTCCGTCGGGAAGCGGCTCGTCATCGGCATTTGTTAAAAGGCTGAATCGCGAGTTGCGAAGGTTGAAAATGGTTTCGGCAGCTTCGGCAGCTTTTTGCTCCTGACTTTTGGAAACCATTTTTACCCTTCTGGTCGAATCAATGGGCGAATAGAAACTCCAGATTGACAAATCGGTGTATTTAACCTGTTTGTCGGGATTTTTCATCAGGAATGAACTGGTTTGAATGGCAGGTTCCTGATTTTTTATTGCAGAATTAATTCCTGCCATAATTCCTGATTCTGTGAGACTTACCAGTTTGGCAGCCTGTCCCATGGCTTTGTGAACCTGATCAGGATCGGGTTCGCTGAATACTTCGATTTTTATTTCATCCATGTTCCAGCGATCGGCATCTGTTGATGAGACATTGTCGATACCCAGCATTTTTTGTGCATAGTTTGAAAACGGTCCGTGAACGTATCGTTCCCTGGTTGCTTTCACATACACACGTATGCCTGTTTGCGGAAGTGCGTAAACAACTCCTTCTGCCGGACCTGTTACCGTTCCGGAAGTTGATTTTCTCTTGTCGTCTTTTTGTGCAGTAGTGATTGAAACTACAAAAAGCGTAAGTAACAATGTTAATATTGAAAGCTTCATATTTCTATAATTTAATTGTTTTTGTTTTGGATAATTAAAATGGGTGATGACATGGCATTATTGTCCAATCGGTTTTAATCCACTTTTTTTAATCCGTGAATCAATGTACTTTTTCAACTCTTCAAATGTCATGTTTTGCGTTTCAGCGCTAATTTTATCACGTATTTCACGCATCATTTTTGCGGCATCAAATGATTTTTCTTTTTTAGTATTCATATTATGCAATCATCTTCGCAAAGGTACAAAGTTTATCAATTGATTCGAGATTCTTAATATATCAGAGTTTCTTTGGTTCTTACCTTTTTAGTTGATTCTATAACATCAAAATAGCCAAAATATTATTCAAGTTGAATAAAAGCTGTCCCTAACAGTTCAATTATGTCACCTGCGATCATTGCCTGTTGGCTATGTTTAGCAGCCGCAAGATCACCTGCCAGCCCGTGCAGATAGACTCCGATGAGTGCTGCATCTTCAGAAGAATAATTTTGAGCAAGCAAACCAAGAATGATTCCTGTTAATACATCGCCGCTTCCACCAGTCGCCATTCCCGGATTTCCGGTGCTGTTAAAATACGCTTCCCCATTCGGAAAAGTGATGCAGGTATGTGCTCCTTTTAAAACCACAATTACTTTGTGCTTTGCCGAAAACTGGAGCTGAAGCTGCAACCGGTCAAATGAATTGGCAGATGAACCGGCCAACCGTTCAAATTCTTTGGGATGTGGCGTTAATACAGAGTTTTCAGGAATCAGGCGATACCATTCCTGATTTTCAGCCAAAATATTCAGTGCATCGGCATCAATGACAATTTTCGCCGGTTTTGCATACAGAAGTTCTTTGAAAGCATCCTGCGATTCAGGTTTTTTGTCCAGTCCCGGCCCAATTCCAATTGCAGAATATGTTTTGAGATCGGGAAATTCACTGAAAATAAATTTGGAATGATCGATTGAAATCATTGCTTCGGGAACTGAATTTTGAATTATTTCGTATCCAAGGCGCGGAACATGACTGGTCAGTAATCCAACTCCCGAACGCAGGCAAGCTTTTGACGACAGTACCGCAGCTCCCATTTTTCCGTAACTTCCGGCAATCAGCAAAGCATGTCCGAATGTTCCTTTGTGCGAAAATTTTTCGCGTTTCTTTAATTTTCCTGAAATGAATTCTTTGGTCAGGTAGAAATAATTGCTTTCTGTTTGGCCAATGGCTTCAGGAGATAATCCGATGGGCAGCACTTTCCAGTCTCCGGTAAACTGATAATTTTCAGGAAAAAAGAAACTGACTTTTGGGAATTGAAAGGTTAGTGTATGGTTTGCCCTGATTACGGCAGCTAAATTGTTGTTCGGATTGTCTTCGCCGAAAAGTCCGCTTGGAATATCTAGTGAAATGACTTTTGCCCCCGAATGGTTTATTTTCCGGACGATTTGTTCGGCCAATCCATCCAGCGGTTTATTTAATCCTGAACCAAACAATCCATCAATAACAATTACTTTGGGAGGAATTTCAGGAATTGTCTCTTCTGAATCAATTTTTCTCAGAAGTACTTTGCCTTGTTTTTTAAGGCGTTGCAGGTTAATGGCAGGATCGCCTTTTGGTTCGCGACCAAAAGTGGATAGAAAAACAGTGCAATTGTAGCCTGCAAAAGCCAGCATCCGGGCAACAGCCAAAGCATCGCCGCCATTGTTACCGGGACCGGCGAAAAACCAAAGCGGACTATCGTGACCTATGTGTTGTGTAATCCACCATGCAACCTGATCCGAAGCTCTTTCCATCAGGTCGATGGATGAAATCGGTTCAAGATTCATTGTCAACCGGTCAATTTCCGATATTTGTGAGCAAGTGAATAGTTTCATAGCTGAAATTTGGTATAAAGTTACGAATTCAAAAATTTTAACGTTTGTGTTTGTTTGCGAAATAAAAAATATCCGATAATTTTCATTTTTAATGAGCTTGTCAATTATTTTTACCAGCTACTGATAATAGTCAAATTTTATTCCTTGAAAACTTAGTTATATTTGTCACAATTACAAAATCTTAGATTATACAATCTATTCATTCATTTAAAAAATTTGAAATATGATTAAAGGACACCCGAAAGGACTTATTGCAGCGGCATTGGCTAACATGGGCGAACGCTTTGGTTTCTACACTATGATGGCGATTTTGGTTTTGTTTTTGATGGCTAAATTTAATTTAACAGGAACTGAAGCCGGCGCTTTGTATTCGATTTTTTATGGCTCTATTTATATTTTGGCTTTGGTGGGTGGTTTAATCGCCGACAAACTAAGAAATTATAAAGGAACCATTATTGTCGGTCTGATTATTATGGCAGTTGGTTATACCTTGCTAGCGATACCAATGCTAATTACAACCAAATATATTGCATTGGCTGCTTTGTTGGTTATTGCATTTGGTAATGGTTTATTCAAAGGTAATTTACAAGCCCTTGTTGGCCAGATGTACGATAATGATGAGTTTCGTAATAAAAGAGATTCCGGGTTCCAGATTTTTTATATGTTTATTAATATAGGTGCAATGTTTGCTCCTTTCCTGGCCAGCTGGGTACGAAATACCTTTGTTAAGATGCAGGGATATGCGTATAATGCCGAATTGCCGGGTTTGTGTCATCAATACCTTGATGGAAAAATGGCGGAAGAAGTTACTTCGGGTAAGTTCTCGGAATTGGCTAAAACAGTATCCGAAGGCGTTATGCCGAATAGTTTGTCTGACTTTGCAACCAGTTACTTAGATGCTTTCAATACAGGATTTCACTATGCATTTTTAACTGCGGTAGCTGCAATGGCAATTTCGCTTGTTGTTTTTCTGATATCAAAAAATACTTTGCCAACTCCAAAAGCAAAAGTAAAAACTGTTTCGAATCTTACTGCTGATCAAATCAAACAAGACGCACATGAAATTAAACAGAGAATTTATGCTTTACTGGCTGTCTTTGGTATCGTTATTTTCTTCTGGTTCTCATTCCATCAGAATGGACTAACTCTTACTATGTTTGCCAAAGATTATACCCTGCTTGGAGGTATTTTCGGATCAGCAGAAATTTTCCAGTCGGTCAATCCTTTCTTAGTCGTATTCCTCACACCACTTGTAATTTTCATTTTTAGCTTTCTGGAAAAAAGAGGTATTGTACCATCAACTCCT
>JAUYEQ010000714.1 GCA_030691295.1 Bacteroidota bacterium | reverse complement strand
CGTAATAAAGTTGGTACGTATGGTCTACTTTCTTATAGTCCATCGTTGGTTTCCAGTAATACAGAGCCATTGTTCCGGGGCCATGACTACTTATTTTTCCATTGGAAGGATAGAATTTATACATCAGTCCGTTGCCATTTTTCAAAATGTCAGTCCGTGGTATGAAACCCAGATCGGAACGGAAACCCTGATCAACATACATCAGGTCGGCAATCCAGGTGAACTTCCGGTTGTTGTAGGTAACAGTTGCCTGCGACGATAAATTTCCCTTGGTATCGTTGGGCTGAAACGATTTATGCAGGTAAAATTTCCCTGTCCAGCTGTTGTCCTCCGAAGCAAGATTGTATTCCGCTCCAATTAACCGGTTATATTCATCGTTCGGGTTCAGAAAATCGTAATCTTTAAATGCCTGCCGGTTGATGGCGAATAGTCCGATGTTTGACCTCGAAAAAACTTTGCGCTGCACGGTAAACATCATGTTGTTATTCGATGCAATTTGGTTGGGCACATCTTCGTCGGTTTGAATGTTGAGCAACCCAAGCCGCCAGTCCTGACCGATTTTCCCGCTCAACCTAGCCCCGCCAATGATGCGGTTTTCGATGAGGTTACCCACCGCATCGCGGGCCAATCCAATTCGGCGCGAAAAAAATGGGTTGGCTGCTGAATAGGCATCGCCGTAGCTTCCAAACAGGTCGTTATTGTCGATGAAGAACTGCCTTTTTTCAGGTAATAAAACCTCAAATCGGGTGAGGTTGGTAAAAACATCATCCACTTCCACATTCGAAAAATCGGGATTTACAGTAACATCAAGGTTAAGGCTGTTTCCGATGGCGATTTTGGCATCGCCGCCATAAGTGAACTTGCTTTGCGTGGTGTTATTCGCGAAATTCTTCGAAGTGAGCGTGTTTATATATGGGATAATGGCAATGGGCGTGTGCGATTTTTCCAATGGCTTTTCGAATAACATGGTACCCATAAATGCCAGGCTCGAGAGCATCTGGTTTTGCGGAATCCTTGCCCATGTGCTTTGTTCGTTGGTTTGCATGTCCCACCGGTAGCATTTCAGTCGCCACGATTTATCGCCTCCCTTGAATTTCAGCGAACTAAACGGAATGGCCGCTTCCAGGATGTAGTGATCTTTATGCATGGCGCTTTCCACCTTCCATTTCTGGTCCCAAGTCACGTTTAAAGGATTGGAACCCGAACCACCTCCTGAAACAAAAGCTTCCCGCTGCACGCCGTAAGGTGTCATGCCAAACAAAAAAGCGGTTGTTCCGTCGTTGAAGGTATCGAACATCAGCGTGACATTGTCGTTGCTTGTGCCACTGAAATCGCGGCGCAGCGATGAAACCACGTAATTGTCGGATTTAACTCCGGCACGTATCCCGATGTACAAGGTGTGATCGTCGTATAAAAGTCTGAATTCCGTTGGATTGATCGATTTTGCGGAATCCGTTGGGAAGAACTGCCAGAAATCGCCGCCTTTTTCTGCCGACTGCCATTCGGGTTCATCAAGTTTACCATCAAGTTTAATTGCCCCGCTGCTGATGTATTTAACGGCGATGTTGTTGATATTTTCCTGACTGAACGCCTGTATTGAGAAAAGGAATAAAACAAACAGATAAGTTAATCTTGTCATTTGCATTTTAGTTTTATTTGAAATCCTATTGACTGATACAAATTCTTACGATGCAAAATTGACTTAAATGTTTGGCATGACTGGTATATAAATTACGGATATAACTACCATTATTACGGATTTGGGAAATCGGCTTGGAATATTTAAAATGAGAGCGGTAACTTTTACTATTTTCTGATTGGCCCAAATTGTTATTTCGCAACTTTCACACACATCATCCGGCTTTGGTCGCGGATCAGTAGTTTTCCATTGGCCAGTGCGATGGGCGCCCAGTTTTGAGTACCAAATCTGGCTGCCATTCCTTCTCCGGCAGGTGGCGCTGTTAGCAGTTCAGCCGAGGCAATTGGCTTGAATGCGGCTGGGTCAGGCTCAATCAGAAAAAGCTTTTTAGCGCCATCGGTTGCCAAAATCAGTCCGTCGGCCAGAATCATACTGCCTTTGTTGAAATCGGGGTAGCGTTTTGTTTTCCACATGATTTCACCATTCATGTTCATGCAAACAAGTCCGTCACGGCGGTTGTTGGTTCCGTACTGGGCATAGAAATACCCATTGTGCAGAACAGGAGGTTTGGTCTGGTCGCCAAATTCCACTGTTCTGAAAAGTTCTTTTGGTTCGAAGCTGCCATCAGCCTTTTTATCAACTTGAATCATCAAAGCGCCGTGCTCATATCCGCCCACAACCAATATTTTATTGTTTCCGGCATCAACTGCAGGAGCTACCGAAATATGACAATCCCAGCCTGAAAAATTCCAGAGGATTTTTCCTGTGAGTGGTTCAATTCCGGTAATATTGCCCGGAGTTTTTGGTAATTCGGCATGCCCGAATGAATTTGTAGATGAAGTAACCATCACAATATGATTGGCTCCTTCGATTTTTACAATCGATGGACTGACATACGTTTCGTTACCCAGATTGGAAGTTTTCCATACTATTTCACCGGTGGTTTTGTTGTAAGCAACCACACCGGCTTCAGGAGCCTGCGATGCAATTACCAGCAAATTACCATAAACCAGCGGACATTGCGAAATGGCCCAGATTGGAATTTTTTCGCCACCAAAATCCGTCCATACATTTTTATTCCAGACGGGCTTGTGTGTATTAATGTCGATGCAATACAAATCGCCATAAGGACCGCACGAATAAACATGATTGCCGTCAACTGTTGGAACACTCCGCGAACCGGGAAACATAACAGCGCCGGGCGCATCGTAGGCAAAATTCCAGAGTTCTTTTCCTGATGAAAGCTCGAAACAGCGAAGGTTGTCGCCTACCAGATCATCTCTGTCGAGCAGGTAAACTTTGCCCTCTCTCACTGCAGGTCCGCCATAACCGATGCCGACATTTACAGTCCACAAAACTTCCGGCCCACTTTCCGGCCAGGTACGCAAAATACCTTTTTGAGGCGATGTACTGTTTCTTTCGGGCCCAAGAAACTGAGGCCAATCCTGCGCATAAATGCTGTTTGCGAAA
Organism: Bacteroidota bacterium; assembly: GCA_030691295.1. Lineage (GTDB taxonomy): Bacteria > Bacteroidota > Bacteroidia > Bacteroidales > Prolixibacteraceae > Aquipluma. Next base: position 12,875 of record JAUYEQ010000714.1, on the reverse strand, counting down.
GTCATCAGTAATAATGCGGATACAAAGATTAGTTGGGTTTTCATTTTGGTTGTTTTAGTTGATGTGTATTTATTTCTGTTGGTTGTTTTCGACTTTTGTAGCCTGATTGTATTCTTCATCAGTAACCAGCCCGGACCATACTGCGCTGCCATCATCGGTATTCAGACTAACAGCAATGTGTGCAAATTCAGAGTCAGGAGCTGCTCCATGCCAGTGCTCGAGGTTTCGTGGGATTTCCACAACATCGCCTTTGCTCAATAGCCTGGCTGGCTGGCCTTTCGCCTGATAATAACCCTGCCCTTCAGTTATAAAGAGTATTTGTCCGCCCGGATGCGAATGCCAGTTTGTTCTGGCTTTGGGTTCGAAAGTTACGTTGCCAAAACTGGTATGAAGAGCGGTATCCCTGGCACCCATCATTTTTAGGTACACAGTTCCGGAAAAGTTGCTACTGGTAATTTTCTCACCTTTAGGGAAAGCGAGTACTGTTTTCAATACTTCATTCAAAACCTTCTGTGCCTCTTTTTCCTCCTTTTCGCCTAAAGTTGATTTGATAATGCCAGTGAATTCATTCAATTGGGCGGGTGTTAAGCCCACATTCAGGCAAATGGATAAATGACTGCGAAGCATCGGTTCCGCACCACCAATGGCGCTTATCACCGAAATTGTCACCAATTCCCGTTCGACATAGGTTAAGACATCGCGTTCAAAAATATCGGCAAACAAATGCTCTTTCAGGAAAGTGTCAATTATTGGTGCAAATGCCGAATAGCCTGAAAGCGTTGCGGGTTGAGGCATTTGGGTCAGTTCGCCCAAGACTTTTTTCCCCCGGTCGTATTTGCTTCCTTTCTCCTGAATGGGCGTTGCTTCTGCACCAGCAATATCGCTGATGCTTTTGGCTTTCCGTTCGTCCAATACTTCCATAAAAGTTTGCAAGCCGCGAATACTTCTCGGAAACCCGCAATAAGCATACAGGTGAATGAGTGCTTCTTTGATTTGGTTGATGGTCAACCCAGCGTCCAATCCCTTGTTCAGCAAAGGTTTTAATGCCTGCAGATCGCCTTTGGCGGTTATTGCTGCAATTTGTATGATGCTTTGTTGCTTTTCTGTGAGCGTTTCTTTGGAACTCATTTCGTTTTGTGCCTGAAGTTGAAAAGTCAGTAGAACAAATGATACCAATACAACGATTAATTTTCCTGCTGCCATTTTTTTCATTTTAAATTCCACGTGATTGTAAACGTTCTTTAAACCGGAATGCCTTTTCGACCACATCCAATCTTGCTTTCCTCGGATCGGGTCTGCCAACTGGTTTTCCATCCAAATCAATATCGAGAATCTCTTCCTTTTGCGTATTATAAATCGGCCAAACTGGTAAACCTTTGCCATTCGGATTACCAGTTCTGGCGAAGTTTGTCCAATAAGCGTTCATTGTTTGTGCTAAATTTTTCTCTTCCGGTGTGGGTTCAGTTGTTCCCCGGCGAACATTGAGCGTATTAAATACAAACGAAACTTCCGCGCCGTGACCTGCGCCAAACCGCGACCGTTCCCGCATTGGAACAGGAACGTAACCGAAATCGTAAATGTAAGCAGGTTCGCCATTCGCGATAAAAGTTCTTGCTGTCATACGGGCCGGTTCACCCCAAACCCAGTCGGTATTGAACTTCGTAATTACCTCGGCGAATTCTTTTTTGCCATCAGGATCGAATGCTGCTTTAGCTTCACTTTCCAATTCGCCGAACAGCGAAAACAACTCTTCCTTTGAACTGCTGGTATTGACAAAACTACCACCTATTTCTGCACTGCAACTCCCGATGAGTAGCGGAACTTTTGCCTGTCGCCCAGCTTTGTAGGCGCTTTCGGCGGTTTCAATAACCAGTTTCCCATCGAGAATCGGCCCTGAATAAGTTCGCGGACCTCCCTGCCCATCCGTTTCCTGTCCACCATCCACAATCTCTTGAACGCTCATGGCGCGCAGCTTAGCCAGTGCGGCAGCATCCGTACCCTCAATACCATGTTTGCGCGCAAAATTTATCCCGATCGTTTCTGCTGAAACGGTGTAAAGAGGATCTGCATTTTCCTTATTGATCGGCCTGCCGGTAAGCACGCCATCCCTGCCGCCGCCCGATTCACTGATTGCTTTGTGGAAAAGTCCTTTCGCTGCGGGAATTGTCATAAGTGAGTGTACAGAAACACCACCAGCCGATTGACCAAAAATGGTAACGTTATTCGGGTCACCTCCGAATGCGGCAACGTTTTTCTGTATCCACTGAAGCGCGGCAATCTGGTCCATAAAGGCGTAACTACCTTTAGGTTCTTCCGGATGCTCCTTACTCAGTGCTGGGAAAGCAAAATGACCGAGGCGCCCCAGACGGTAATTGATGCTAATCAGGATAACGCATTGTTTAGCAAACCCTTCTCCTGAAGTGTTACCGCTGCCGCCCACGAAAGCGCCTCCGTGAATCCATACCATGACCGGCAGCTTTGCATTTTGTGCAGTCCCGCCAGGTCTCCATATATTAAGGAACAGGCAATCTTCCGACGAACCCGCCTGAATGGTTCCCGGAGCGGCTCCCCAACCTGCCGCCGCACAACTCGCACCAAACTTACTTGCATCAAGTTCTCCCTGCCATGCAACAACGGGTTGTGGAGGTCGCCAGCGATATTCTCCAACCGGAGGTGCAGCGTATGGAATTCCTTTGAAACTTTCGACATCTCCTTCCGATACACCAAGCACTATTCCGGATACAGTACTAACTTTCGGTGCCGTTCCGGTTGATGTATTTACTACTGTTTGCTGTGCATACAAACTGAAACTAATAAGGAGAGTTAAACCTGTTAATATTTTTTTCATGCTGCTTTTCTTTATAAATTATAAATATTTACCAAAGAATTCGTTGAGTTTACTCATTGCCTGAGACACATATTCAGGAACATAATAGGTTTGAATGTGGGTAGCACCCGGAATCAGGAACAATTCCTTCTCTTTGGCACCTGTCGCTAGGTTGAATGCACTGTCCGTCATGTAATAAGAGTCGGCTTTGCTTCCCGCCATCATCAACAAAGGCTGGTTAATCAAATCCATGTTGGTGGCTGCGTCAAAAGCCATCAGATCGAGCAAGCTGCTGGTGGTATATCTGAAGGTGGAATTGGGGTGCGCATGGGTTTTACCATAATATTCGAAGCCTTCTCGATACAGATCAAACGGCAACTTGGCTATTTCTTCATCTGTCATTTTTGTATCGCCGGCATAGCGCACTTCAACGCCTGCCGCTTCCAGGGCACGGGCTTCAGAAGCTTGTTTTAATCGTTTCTGAATGGTGGAAAGTCCTGAATTCATATAGCCATTGCGCCTTACCAATCCTGAATTAAACATGCTCAGGGTAGCCACAGCTTTAAAACGTTTATCGGTTTGAACTGCTTTTAATGTGTAGCCTCCGCCACCGCAAATGCCCAATACACCCAAACGGTTTGCATCCGCCCCTTTATATTGGGTAATGAAATCTGCCATTCCGCGAATGTCTTCGATTCGAAAAGCTGGTTTATCCACATTGCGCGGTTCGCCACCGCTGGCACCCTGATATGCCGCATCGGCAGCAATGGTAATGTAGCCCGATTCGGCCAAACGCTGTGCGTATAATCCGGCAACCTGTTCTTTTACACCTCCGTTGGGGTGGGCAACCACCACGGCCGGATATTGCTTTGACTTATCGTAGTTGGCAGGTGTGTATATATTAGCAGCGATTTCAATGCCATTCAGGTTATAACTTACAGGATGGATATTCACCTTTCCCGCTACATTTTCGGTAATTGCATCGCCGTAAACCAGTCTGAAAGGATTGGCAGGCTTGGTTTGAGCTAACGAAATGAAGTTTATTGACGTAACCATGATTATCAAAAAATAGTTTCTTAGTTTGTTTTTCATTTTCAATCTTCTTTTCTGCTTTTTTGTTACTGCTTTTTTGATCGCAAATTCTATTTCCGTCCGAATAGAGGTTTTTACCTTGTAAAACGCTTTCACACGGACGGTTTTCTTAATCGCCATTCTATCCGTTGCCTAAAGGCAAACGGCAAAGGATAGCACTTGTAATTAACATTTTAGCTGAATGGAGCGTTATCCTTTACTGTCACATTCATGTGACGGTCACGAATCTCTACCACCAAGTCCAGAGTGCCGCAGGTACGAGACATTTTATTAAAATTCACCCAATGTCTTCAAAAATCACTTAATCCAATCCTTTCTCTTTTAACCATTCCGACATCAAATCGGCTATTTCCACATTGTTTAAATCTGAAAACGGGAAATGCGTATTGCCCTTAATTCCTATTTCAGGCAAATGAACCACTATAACATCGCCACCGTGCTTATTCACTGCATCCCGCCACAGTCTTGCCATTTCAAGGCGTGCCCGCCATCCATCCTGTCCGGGGTTATCCATTGGTTTTTCAGGAATAAAATCGCCGTAGTAAATAATGATGGGGATTTTGGTAAGCTTCATAAAATCTGACATCGGCACTCCAATGGCGGCAAGTGTACCACCGGCCATTGGTATAGCTGCAGGCACTTCTCCTTCAGGAAACAGAAAGCCGCTTCCAGGTTCGTAAGAAACGATGGCTTTTATATTTTGATTTTTGATGGCGGTTGCCCAGCCCATACCACCTGAATGTGAATGCGAAACAAGGATTCCGCCACCAATTTTATCGAACAGCGCCGAAACTGCATCGGCATTGACATTGATATCAATTGGTCCAACATTGGGTACCATCTGACGGAAATATTGATTGAGCGCCTCTGCATCTTTTGAGAATTGCACACCATCAAAATAGTCAGGCCAAATACCAACACGAAAAGTACCAAACCATCCCTGTTCATCGGGTGTTGGAGTTATCGTGCCTGCCACCATGCTGCGGCCAGCGTTTCCACGTCGTGGCTGGTCAATCACATAAACAGGAAAGCGCCTGCGTAAAAAGATGTTCTGAAATCCTTCGCGACCATCGGGTGTGGTTTCCCATGTTTTGGAAAACTGTCCGATAACATGCCAAATCAACTACGGATATTTGCGGGCTTTCACAGGAACCTGATAAAAAACATAGGCATGATCACCATGAAAGGTTTGTCCTTCAGGAGTTTGATTATACGGATTGAAAGTACCGGGATTGATAAGCACTGTTCCACCAACAGCAAAACTGCCTTGTTCGCGTATCTTCAACGGTTTCTCTTTGGTTGCGGCAAAAGATGACAAGCTTACGAAGGACAGCAACAAAATAAGGGCATTCATCAGATTTGAACGGCTTATAAATGCCACGGAAGAACGGTTGAACCGAACTGATTTCCAATTTTTGATTTCATTTCTCATTTCACTGCATTTTTTTATTCAACAAATGTAAGGACTTACAATTTAAGCATTTGTATATAAAATACGGTATCTTCTACCATTTTTACTGATTGGGCTAATCGAATGGTTATCGCGATGATAGAATACTTAAATTTGTTTCAGAAAAATAAGAACAACTATGGAACGGATTTTTAGATTTGATACGGTAACTGAATACAATGCCCTGAACAATCACGAAACGTTGCACCCTTTGGTCAGCGTAATCGATTTTTCAAAAGCGAATCCAAGGTCGTGGGATGGTGAAAAGAGTGTGCGGATAAATTATGGCCTGTACTGCATCTTTTTGAAAGATGTGAAAGGTTGCGATATAAGATATGGCCAAAATTACTACGACTATCAGGAAGGCACCCTGGTTTTTGCTGCACCGGGGCAAATGATGGTTATTGAAACTGACGGACAAGTGTATCAGCCCAAAGGATATGCGCTGGTGTTTCATCCCGACCTGATCCGCGGGACGTCTTTGGGGAGGATCATTCAAGAGTATAACTTCTTCAGCTACAACGCCAACGAAGCTTTGCACCTTTCGGAACGAGAAAGGCAGATTGTTCTGGATTGTTTTTCAAAAATAGAATTTGAAATCCAGCAAAACATCGACAAGCACAGCAAGAAACTCATTGCCTCCAACATCGAACTGTTCCTGAATTACTGCGAACGGTTTTACGACCGGCAGTTCATTACCAGGGACAATGTAAACAGGGGAATTTTAGAAAAATTTGAAGAACTTTTGAATAGCTATTTTTCATCAGACAAACCTCAGGAAATCGGGTTGCCTTCTGTTGCTTATTTCGCGGAAGAACTTCATTTGTCGGCCAACTATTTTGGCGATTTGATTAAGAAGGAAACAGGAAAATCAGCAAAAGAATATATTCAGGACAAAACTATTGACGTGGCCAAAACCAAGACATTCGATTCTGATAAAACTGTGAATGAAATTGCTTTCGAACTGGGGTTCAAATACCCCCAACATTTTACGCGATTGTTTAAACAGAAAGTAGGATGCACCCCGAATGAATTCAGGTTTCAGAACTAAGGATTTGATTATAAATCCTTAATTCTGAAATCAGAATTCTTCCAAAATTTATTTTGTAACCGCTTCAAAATGAACCAACGACCAATCAATCATCGAATTTAATACCGGCATCAAGCTTTTTGCCATTTCAGTCAACGAATATTCTACCCGTGGGGGTATTTCGGCATAAGCTTCCCGAATTAAAAAATGATCGGCTTCAAGCTGCTTTAAAGTACTCGACAGCATTTTCTGCGAAATGTCGGGAATAGCAGCCATCAATTCCTTGTACCGCATCTTTTCTTTTCCCTGCAAATTTACCAATATCAGAAGTGACCATTTGTCGCTAAACCGGCTCAATACGTTTCTGATTGGGCAGGATGGGTAACGCAAATCCAGTTCTCTCATCAGTTTATTTTTTAATTATTTACTTTAAAAATAGAATTATTCTCTTAAAGAGAGTAACACTCTATGAAAATTATTACTTCCGATAAAAAATGCATTTAAATCAAAAATAATTTCTTTATCAAATCATTGATAATCAATAATTCTAACCTGATAGGTGCGTTACAAACCTGATTGCACAATGTTTTCATACCATTTATCTTTACTTCAGAATAATTAAAAAATGGAGGAAAAAAATGAAAGAGCTTGCGTTATTTTTTATGTTGTTTGGATTGATTCTGAGCGAAGCCGATGCTCAAAAAAAAGTTGTAGTTCTCGACATTTCCTGCGAAAAAATGGACGAATATTTAAAGGTTAGTCCCAATATTTTTAACGATTACCGCGATATTGTTGAGAACCAGCTTGGTGCTACCCTAATAATTAATGAAGATAAGCTGGTTGAAAGTAGCTTATTGGAAAACACCGATGTATTGATAATATTATCAACATTATCGGGTACCCCAGTAAAAAAAACCCGGACAAAAGATGAAATAGAATCAATTGTGCATTTTGCTAGAAATGGAGGCAAACTGATCATATTTACCGATGAAGACAAGCGAATTAATATTGAGGCATTTGGCGCCAACGAAATTGTTAAACCTTTTGGGATGGCGTTTGGCAACGACCTGCCTATGGGGCGGAATGTGGGAGCCATCAGTTTCGTTGGTGAGTTTATTAAAGGCAGGTATGAATTGCCTTACAGCGGGAGCCGTGAATTAACAGGAGGGATTCCGGTTAGTGTTATGAATGCCGAGGGGGGACATGTGCATGGCGCATATGTAAAACTTAATAATGGCGGCAAAATAGTAGCCTTTGGCGAAACTATGGTTGGCTTGTTTATCGGTGGGGTTAGATTCGAAATGCCTGATGGCACTTCCATTGTATGGAAAGGCAAGGACAATTATCAATTTATGAAGGAGTTAATTATCTGGATGCTTGAAGAATGATAGGGTTTTCCCGGAGTTGGGGCTGCTTCACCATTTTTAAAGATTACTGCTTCATTCCTTTTTTTTGTAATAATCAAAAATTACATCTGTGCATTCTGAAAAAGTCAGGCTGCCGTTGTCAATGGTTATTTCGGGGTTATCGGGAGGAAAATAGGGCGCCGAGATACCGGTAAAGTCTTTTATTTCACCCGATAAAGCTTTTTTATAATGGCCTTTGGCATCTCTTTCAATACAAATTTCAATTTTTGTTGAGACATACACCTCAATAAAATTCGTACACATCGCCCTCACTTCATTTCTGATTTCTTTATAAGGCGAGATCAACGCCACGATCACCACATTGCCTTGTTTCTCGAGCAGCGATGCAAAATAGCCAACATACAGATTGTGCTTTTTTCTGGAGTCTTCATCAAAATTGTTGACCCTTAGTGTTTTCCTGATTTCGTCTCCATCCAGCAACACCGGCGCTACCGATAGTTCCTTGAATCTTTCGATCAGGCAATTGGCGATAGTGGTTTTCCCGGCGCCACTGAGACCAGTCAGCCATATTACTGCCGGACTTGCCTTCATGTCAACCGCATTTTTGGGAGTTTTGTAATTCCATTGATGAGTGTATTTACCCCACCGTCTTTCAATCTTTTCCAGACTGGCATCATCAAATTGATATTGAAAATTCTGGTATTCCTTCTCTGATTCTATTTGCAGCAATAACTCTTTGGCCGTTAATTCAAAATCAGGAAGATTTATTTCGGAATAGATTTTTAGTATGGTATTGTACGGATCCGCTTTTAACTCCTCGTAGGAAATCTCGATCAGGTTTCCTTCAGGAATAAGATGTTTGTCTTTTTCGTACTGATCCATCAGGTATTCAAAGTGTTCAAAAACAATTTCATCCAACTCGTCGTCCGAAATTTTCTGTACGCTGTAATAGCTGAGAATTGCTTTCTTCCACATGTTTTTGGTAGAATAAAACAGGTGAAATGGATTTCGGTAGATGTAAATAAATTTCGCATGAGGAAATAGCTGCAACAACACTCCTATCCGCTCGGTATTTGGCGGACTTTTCAAAACAAGCTGCTTCCCGACGTTTCTGAAAGTGACATATTTCAGCGTCTTCAGGTATTCCCGTTTCCATCCATCAGCATATTCCGGATCCGAAAATTGTGGTGCACCATTCAGCCATTCGCGCCATCGTTTCGGAAAAACAAGCCCCCAGTATGCAGAATATACTGAGGCTTTGTTCATCAGGTAATCATCTTCTTCGGTAGGTTCTGAAAGTGAAACGGTGCTGTTATTGAAGAAAGGATTTTTGATCCTGAACCAATTGATCAGGATTTGAAACACGTGTTGCATTTGTTTTCCAAACAGGAGATTTGAATTTGGGAACAAAGCATCATAGTTTGTCAGAAAACCAAACTGTTTGTTGCTTATTACTAATTTCTGCAAATAAGTTGTGCCACTTCTGTAGTGTCCCAAAATAAAAACAGGATCTTTTGCGATGATCGTTTTTTCGATTCGCCGGCTATAAATCAGAAACTGCAAAATAGCAAATGGAAGACCGGCAATGATTTGAATGTAATAAACAGGAAGCCGCAAAATTCCCGTAAGTGACATTCCTCCACTTTTGAAAACTCTTCGTGTAAATTCAAAAAGAGCGAAATTGATCAGGGGAAATTTGCCTTTCATTTGGAATTCAGTTAAACCAACCTTGAAAACCTTGCATTCGAGTATGGAAAATCCACACCCATCGCAAAGAAGATAAAAAACCCGCAAATAGCTGCTACGGAAAACGATTCCCAACTAAACCCAGGATTAATAACTGGATGCTCAATGCGAATGACTGTCATCAGGATTCCAACAACAACCGATATGATGGCGGTCCACTGATACAGATGGAGACCTTTAATCGTTGGAGTCTGCGCCTCGCCCCGGTAGGCTTCCTCCACAAATCGCCCAAGACTGGTCAGAATGAGGTACAGGCCGAAGATAAAAGAGGCCGAAATGTTTTTATTCCAAAGGGTAATCAAAAAAATACCCACAAAAAAGAGCCATAGAATGGAATAAAGTTGCGTGGGATGTACCAATTCTCCTTTCAAACCCGAAATATTACAAACCCTCGAACGAGGATGCAAATACCGGATACCGACGAGGGGATTATCGATTCGGCTGCCGTGGCAGCACCCATTTACAAGGCATCTTAATCGCCCGATGGCCTGAACCCAGGGCATTACCACTGATGCGACACCAATAATCACCCAGGAATTAAGTCCCATTGCCCAAACGGCAAGGCTTCCAAACAGAATTCCGACCAATCCGCCATAATAGCCAAAAGGTCTTTTCAGTTTTGCAGAGCCTTCGATAATCTGGGCCCAAAGTGCAGAAAATATAGTCACCAATACGGCAAAGACCAACAGAGCCAGCGCATACTCTTTTCCCGCCAGAATGCCTGCAAGCAGAATTCCGGAGAAAGCGCCGAACCCAACATAAAAGCCATGATTAATTACCCTGACTTTTCCGAAAACCCATTCCTTCCATGAATTAGCAATCTTTTCTGAAGAGTTTTTCAGGAAAATCCAGATTTGCAGGGAATAGGCTGAAAGAAGAAATATCAGGATGGAACTTGCAAGATGGAGTATTGCTGAATGGCTGTTAATTAATTGAATAACAACAAGGAATAAACCGGCAACGGTCAGGGCAATCGTTGCAAATCCCGGTTGCCGGAACAATCCTCTAAGCGAAATAAACAGCAAAAAAACCGGAACTGTAAAAAGTACTGAACCTTGTTCCGGAAAGTACTGCGCTCCAATTGCAGGAAATAAAAAGGCAATGAAGGCGGATAATGACAATGCAAAAAAACCGGAAAGTTCCCATTCTCTCAGGTTCTTTTTCCCTTTCAGAACGAAAGGGATTATCATTAAAAAAATGAAACTCAGAAATGACAAATATTGATTTTCAAAAGCTGGTAACACCTTTACCGAACCCCCGAATGACGGAGAAACATGGCCATTTAATTGGTCGATCATAAAGTTGCAAAGAATCATATAGGAACACACCCAGAACAGTGAAGTTAAACGATCCCGAAAATCGGCTGAATCAGTTTTGTTTTCAGGATAATCCAGTACCGTTCTGATCGATTGATCAGGAAACCGCTTTTTTAAATCAATCGACTCGTGACCCAAAACAAGCGCAACCATTCCCATAACCGTCAAAGGTGAAACCAGCCACAATCCGCTTGCAGAGCCCGAATAGATGAAATAACCAATCATCAGCAAGCCAAAGCCCCAATAAATTGGATGCCGAAAAAGCCGGTAGGGGTCCCTTTGTCACAAACACGGGTGGCGGATAAGCGTTCATTGGCAAACCATTTCCATAGAATTGCAGGGCAAACATGCCCCACAACATCAGTGATCCACCCATAACTATCAGCGTCATTCCGGCAATAGTTGATTTAATTACGGGAAGTGCAACAATGGTCTGCGTATATCTTGCCCAAAACCATAAAACTGCAGGTATCAGAATTAAAAATGTAACTGCATAAATAAATTTCCCAAGAAATTGAGTATTCCGTTTCATTTCTTAATCCTCATTTTGTTGTAAAAAATAAACATCGACAGTATCAGAAATCCGGATCCATACAAGATGCCGTAAAATCGCGCCATCGCTCCGGAATAATCTGTAAAAGCAGCTATGACTGCTGATTGTGAGGGGAAGTATGCGGGAAGGTATCGGATAATTACATTGTTATGTGCTTCGGCGTAGTACATCGGATTTTGTAGCCAGCCCGAATCAATATTGGCCAGCATAACGATTAAAAATACACCTTCCATCTTTCCTTTTATCAGACTGCCAATAGCAAGTCCGTAGCAACCATAAACGAATCCGATCAAAGCCAGTCCCAAAATAAACATGAGGAGATTATTGATGGGAACGAACCAACTGACCAGCAATCCGATATACACGGCTATCGCAATAATCAGAAGGGAAAGTGCGAGCAAGTTGGAAATCAGGATTTCAAAAGGATTGTACCCACAGATGACGAGCCGGCGATTAACGTCATTTTCAACCTGAATGAGATTGAGTGCAAGCAAGGAAACCAAAAAACCGGAAGAGGTGACGGCAAAAAAGACCAGTGCAATTTCTTTTAGACTTTCTCTGATGAACGTTCTTATGTCGAGTGATGCAAGCCGGAATGGAATGGTTCTCGTCGGAGCAGTTAATTCAACGATTGTAAGGAATAGAACAGGGATAACTACCAGCGATATGATTATAATCCTGCGCCTGAACAGCATTTTCAAAATCATGGATAAGCCGGTTGTAATTCTTTTTGCGTTCATGTCAATTCTCCTTGTTCGAGGTTAAATATTCTATCAAATCGTTCTTTTTCAGTAAGTAAATGGGTTACAACCAGAATTGCGCAACCTTCGCTGCGAAGTTGATTGGTGTAATCCCAGAACCTGGAGTAGGTGTCCCAGTCGAAACCGCTGTATGGTTCATCGAGAATCAACAATTTGGGCCGGTGAAGGAGCGCAATGGCCAAATTGAGTTTTTGCTGTGTTCCCCCGCTTAAATGGGCGATCTTTTCCTTTCGGTATTTCCTGAAGTTGAAATAATCCATCAACGATTCGCTTCGGTCAGTTGATTCTGCCTTTTCAATTCCGTAAGCTGCCGCGAAGTACCTGAAATGCTCATCAACTGTCAGTTGCGAAAAAAGCAGCGTATTTTGAGGGCAATATCCCAACGCGCCCGAAACCGAAATGGTTCCATGATCATGTTTCCACTCACCCACAATGATTTTCAATAACGTTGATTTTCCTGATCCGTTTTCGCCAACAATTCCATACAGCGACGCAGCATCCATTTCAAAGGAGACGTTGTTCAGGACTTTGTTCCTTCCGAAAGATTTGGCAATATTTTCAACTTTCAGGATCATGTTTTTGAAGCTTTGAAATTTACCAGTTCATGAATCGCCATCCCGCTGTCGATGGTCGTGCCGAGTGATTGAAGACGGCCTTTGCTGAGCCATTTAAATTCGTCGGCCATCAAAAAATGGATAGGAATTACCTTGTTAAATCCCGGAATATACCGGAT
>JAUYEQ010000713.1 GCA_030691295.1 Bacteroidota bacterium | reverse complement strand
CTTGCATTTTTGTGAGTTGTTTTTTTGCTCCACGAGATTCATGTCGCTTTCAGAAGAATATTTTTCAGGAGGAAAATTCATCGTTTTATAGATTATCCCGGTTTTTAAACGGAACAAAGATATTGTATTTATTTTTTAATTGCAGCAATACTTTTGTTAAAAAATTAAAAAGATATAAAATTGGTATGACCAATTTCAAGCCATCAAGAACAAGAAATATTTGTTTATACAAATTGAAATTTGAGTTTGTCGTTGAGTTTGAAATGTTTATTTTGAACCAATAATTTGTAAATCTTTCAATATGGTACGTTATCTCATAACTACATTACTATCAGTATTTATAGCTCTGCAATTAAATGCACAGTCGCGCAGGGAAATTCAGATTCCGGATATTTCAGGGTTTTTGACATTGAAATGTGATTTCCATATGCACACCGTTTTTTCTGACGGCGACGTTTGGCCGACCATACGCGTAAATGAAGCCTGGGAGCAAGGTCTGGATGCTATTGCCATTACAGATCATATTGAATACCGGCCACATTCCCAGGATATCAAATCAGACCATAACCGTCCATACGAAATTGCAAAGCCGCTGGCCGATCAAAAAGGTATCATTCTGATTCGCGGAACGGAAATTACCCGAAAAATGCCTCCGGGACATCTGAATGCAATTTTTATCACGAATGCCAATCTGCTGGAGCGCGACGACTGGTTTGAAGCGTGTCGTGAGGCGAAAGATCAGGGGGGATTTGTTTTCTGGAACCATCCTGGCTGGAAACGGCAGCAACCCGAAAAAACACTATGGTGGAGCCAGCATACGCGATTGCTTGAAGCAGGGATATTGGGAGGAATTGAAGCATACAATCACCATGATTATTATCCTGAAGCCTTGAAATGGGCTTTTGAAAAAAATCTCACTTTGCTTGCCAACTCAGATGTTCATGGTCCGATTGATGATAGTTATGATCCTGCTGATTCGCACCGTCCGGTAACCCTGGTTTTTGCTACTGAACGAAAAGCCGAATCGATTAAATATGCCCTTGAAAACCGGCGTACTGCCATTTATTTTGAGGACAAACTGGTTGGCAACCGAAAATTTCTGGCTCCAATATTTTACGCTTCCGTAAAAATCCTTACAGACTATGTCAGATTGGAGAATAAGACGGTAAAATATATACAGGTTCACAATAATTCTGATATTGATTTTATCATGAAAGGCAAGAATTCAGGCCTTGGTTTTTCTTATACAAAGGAGGTAGTTTTAAAAGCTCATCGAACCACAATGATCGAAGTTGACGGAAATTCAGAAGAAATAAAAAACCAGCCTGTATTGAAGCTGGAATATGAAGTTACAAACCTGACAGTTGCTCCGGGCGAAGCTTTACAAATAGTATTGGAAGCTTATAATTTTTAAAAAGTGAAAAGCGGTGGTTTAGCCACCGCTTTTCACTAAACAAACAACTAAAATTACCTTACGAACTTTGCTTTTTGTACCAAAAACCAATCAACCCAAATAAGTCCAAAAAATAAAGAATAATCTGCAAAGTCAATTGTGGTTACGGTAAGCAAAGTCTCATTGTTTCATTTACCGGTAAAAATTAACAATTATTAGCAGAAATAAATCCTACAAAAGCCGGTTCCACCTGAAAATGAATGGTTTAAATTTTAAAGAATGAGTCCACTCCGAAAAGTGATTTGTGTTTTTAAATTATTAATAATCAGATATTTGCTTGTATATTTAAATTGTTTTATGTATCTTGCTTTCATAATAAAAAGAGCAAAAAATGTTTAA
>JAUYEQ010000709.1 GCA_030691295.1 Bacteroidota bacterium | reverse complement strand
GACCATTGGAGATTGTACCTCGAATTTTTTAGCTGCATCGATTCCCGGACGGTAATCGCCCAGATCGTCGGCATTGGTTCCGCTCAGCACTTCGAATCCGGGATATTTCCCGCAGATTTCGGTTAAATCGTGAAACAAATGTTCCTTGCAAAAATAACAACGGTTGATCGGGTTCTGGTTGTAGCGTTCATCTTCAAGTTCGTTGGTGACAATTACTTCCAGATTAATGTCGAACAGTTCACAAAAATCTTTGGCCTCCAGAAAGTCGCGGTTTTTCAGGCTTTCAGAATTGGAGATCACCCCAATTGAATTTTCTTTTCCCTGAAATTTACGGGCAAGGTAAAGCACTAAAGTGGAATCGATTCCACCTGAAAAAGCGACTATCGAGCCTTTTCGTTTGGCAAACCATTCTTCGAGCGCGAGTAATTTATCGGTGAGTTGAGAAGTAATTCCTTCCATTGTTTTTATCGTTTGATTTGTTTTTAATTAATCGGCGCGGCTCATGCTTAACTTGCCGTGAAACAGCCCTTTAATCGAGATTAATGAGTCTGACAATTCTGTCAGCTTGTTGGCCGTACCTTTTACTGCAATAATTTCAAGCCATTTATTGGTCTCAAGCATAAATCGTTGCGACGACAAAACTTCGGAATGGTAGTTTTCGAGCACGGTTGCTATTTGATTGAGGATATCCCTTTTTTTGGGGTCGAACAACAAGGTGATTGCACCGGCAACCTGATTGTTGCATTGCCATTTTTGCTCAACGATGTTCTTGTTAATCAACTGACGGATAGCTTGTGAGCGATTGGTGAAATGGTTTTCTTTCACATATTCGTCGAGCGCTTCGAGCAAAGGTTGTTCTATTGAAATACCAAAACGGGAGACTGACATGATAACATGATTTTAATAAAAGGTAACACCACGTAAAAATAGTATTTATACTGAATGTTTTATGCCTGTTATTTCGAAATCTCCAACATTCTGAAAATTGGTAATTGTGCTTTTTTGATCACTTCATCTGAAAGTTTTATTTCAGGCAGTTCATGTTTCAGACAGATGTATAATTTCTGAAGGTTATTCAGTTTCATGTACGAACAGTCGTTGCAACCGCAGGTAGAATCGATTGATGGTGCAGGAATGAATATTTTTTCCGGACAAGCTTTTTTCATCTGGTGCAGAATGCCGCTTTCGGTGGCAACAATGAATTTTTTAGAGGTGCTTTGGGTCACATAGTTCAATAAGGCAGTGGTCGATCCGATGTATTTGGCTACCAGCAAAACCGGTTTTTCGCACTCCGGATGGGCAATAAATTCGGCATCCGGATGCTGATCCATCAAATCGATGATTTTTTCGACCGAATATTTTTCGTGCACCATGCAGGCGCCATCCCATAAAACCATGTCGCGGCCTGTCAAACTGTTGATGTAATTGCCGAGGTTTTTGTCAGGTGCAAAAATCAGTTTCTGTTCAGGAGGAAAGCTGTTTACAATTTTCAATGCATTGGCCGATGTACAAACCACGTCGGTCAGGGTTTTCAGATCGGCAGTGCAATTGATGTATGATATTACTTTATGGTCGGGATATTGCGCTTTAAATTCAGCAAATTTATCAGCAGGTGCCGAATCGGCCAGTGAGCAACCTGCTTTCAGATCGGGTAGAATTACTTTTTTCGATGGATTGATAATTTTTGCAGTTTCGGCCATAAAGTGAACACCAACAAAAACAATCAGATCGGCAGCAGTTTTTCCAGCCTCCTGTGCAAGTCCCAAGCTATCGCCCACAAAATCAGCAATATCCTGAAGTTCGCCTTCGACATAATAGTGGCATAGGATTACTGCATTTTTTTCTTTTTTTAGCCGGATTATTTCTTCAACAAGTTTCAGATCCGGGCTTATCGTCTCCTCAATAAATCCTTTTTCATCAAGCATAAGCCTGATCGCTAATTCTTCCATCTCAATTAAAATATAGTTCCAGAACGAATTTA
>JAUYEQ010000234.1 GCA_030691295.1 Bacteroidota bacterium | reverse complement strand
GGATCAACAGTTATTTCGACCGTTTTGCCAAGTGTATTTTCGAGCAATTCGTAAGGATTCATGCTCAGGTTCAACTCTGTACCGTTAATGGCAATCAGGAAGTCGCCTTCTTTCACATTCACTCCCTGTTCGGTAAGTGGCGAGCGGCGGGCTTCGTTCCAGTTTTCTCCGGTATAGATTTTTGCGATCTTGTATTTTCCTGAAGTTGGATCGGCTTTCAGTTCAGCGCCAAGCAGGCCGGTGTCAACACGTTTCACTTTTTCAAAATCGCCCCAGTCAACATACGCGTGTCCGGTATTGGTTTCCGAAATAATTTCGCCCAGAATGTAATCCAGGTCGGCTCGGTGGCTCACATGCTGAACCAATGGTGTATAACGTTCTTTTATTCCTTTCCAGTCGATCCCGTGTAAGTTGCTCACATAGAAGTAGTCACGGAAAATTCGCCATCCATCGGTATAAATCTGCGCCCATTCTTTCTTAGGATCAATTTTCATCACCATGTCGTCAAGGTTCAATTTGCCTGCTCCCGATTTCTGTCCGGTTATCAGTTTCGCGATTCCGAAATCTTTTCCCGAGCGGTAAATCATCATTTTCCCATCGGCGCTCACCACTGCCTGACCGACTTTATCCATTACTTCTTCATCCTTTTCATCTTCAATGCTGAATTTACGCAACGAACCTTCGCTGATGTACAAAATCCCACCATCGACAGCAATCAAATTACGGTATTCACCTGATTTTGGTGGGAAAGCGGTAATTCTGGAATCAATTCCATCGAAATCGATCTGAACTTTTACCGATTCTTTGACAACCGGTTTTTCTTCAGTTTTTGCATTTTTATCTTTCTTCGGTTCTTCTTTTGGCTTTTCCGCCTCTTTAACCGGTTCAACATCGTTTTTATCCTTGAAAAGTTTCGGGCCATCTGCTTTCAGCGCCACGGCATAGATTCGCGTCGATTTGTTATAAACGTAGTTGAACTCGAAGCTCGAAAAAGCGAGGTTGAAATCGCGGTCGGAAACGAAATATATGTATTTCCCGTCAGGAGAAAAAACGGGCGAATTGTCGTTAAACGAATCGTTGGTGAGTTGATGGTTTTGCGCTGTTTCGAGGTTGTAAACCCAAACTGCGCCCAGTCCGTTTGCGCCTTCCTTGTCATATGTTATCCATTTCGAATCAGGGGAGAATGAATAAGAACGAATTTCGTTGCGGTCAGCCTTGGTCACCACGGTTGTTTTTCCGGTTTCCACATCCACCAGTTTCAATTGAAGGGTGCGGTCGAAATAAAGCATGAATTTGCTGTTTGGCGACCATTCCGAATCGTATTTCCAAGCTGTTGAGCCGCTGGTGAGTTGCTTTGGTGCAGCTCCTTTTTTGTTTTCGAGCAGATAAATTTCGTATTCGCCCGAAGCATCGGAATAGTAGGAAATGTATTTTCCGTCGGGCGACCAGCGTGGATAAACTTCGCGGACACCCTGCGTGTTGGTCAGGTTGTAAGTTGAACCATTTTCAGCAGGAACCGAAAAAATATCGCCACGGGCCGAAATCAACGCGCGTTTTCCGGTTGGAGAAACTTCGTAAGCCTGCACAAAATCCTTTACATTTTTGTAATACGGCAAAATGTTCGGATTGTCGAAATGTATGCTGACATTCACTTTTTCTTCCTTGCCGGTTTGCAGGTTCAGTTTATACAGGTAACCACCATTTTCGTATACCATTTGTCCGTTTTCTCCTGAAGGCCACATGCAATCGAAATCAGCATGCGTCGTCAGTTTTTTCGTTGCTTTTGTTTTGGTATTGAATTCGTAAATATTCAGTTTCAGGTCGCGGTCGGATGCAAAATAAATATTTTCGCCAAACCAGGTAGGAATCTGGTCGGTACCTGTAAAATCGGTAATTTGTTCCGAAGTATTATTTTCCAGGTCGTAAATCCACAAATCAGAAGCGCGGCCACCTTTGTAGCGTTTCCATGTGCGGAATTCGCGGTCGATCGGTGTAAAACAGAGTTTTTTGTCATCGGGCGACAAAGCTGCAAAACCACCATTTACAATGGGCAGCGGTTTTTCCAGACCACCTTCCAGGCTAACCATGTAATATTTTCCGTTTCGGTCGCCAAAAGGAGTCCGGTTGGCGCGAATCAAAATGTTTTTGCTGTCCGATGTCCAGTCGAGCACCGAATTATCGAAACCTCCGCGTGGAGGCATCAAACCCACCGAATTGTAAAAGGTCAGTTGTCGCGGTGTTCCTCCGTTTGAAGGCATCACAAAAATCTGGCGGCTTCCGGAGTATTCGCCCGAAAAAGCAATCCACTGTCCGTCAGGCGAAATCTTTGGAAAAAGTTCCAGTCCTGAATGGGAAGTCAGGCGGCGGGCCTCGCCACCATTGGCATCCACCGACCAGATGTCGCCGGCATAAACAAACGCAATCATGTTTTTATTGATGTCGGGATATCGCATCAGTCGTGCTTCGTTCTGAGCGGTTGCACTCAAAGAAAGAGTCAATCCAAAAATGATTGACACGATGAAGGTTGTAGTGAATCTTCGCATTAGTGAATCGATTTAAATGGTTCTGAAATGTTATTTAAAAACTTAAACTATAGCCGATACCGATAATGTTTATGCTTTCCTTTTTATCAACGATAATATCAGTTGGATCCATATAATCCTGAAGTCTGTAAAACAGCCCGACTTCATTGTTTTTGTTGATCGGATAGGATAATCCTCCTGTGTATCTCATTTTGTCGAAATCTTTTAAAATCAGATCGTGAAAAGCTTCCACCGAAACAAAAGGAATAATCTTACTTCTTCCTAAATTGAGCGATTTGAATTAAAAAA
>JAUYEQ010000699.1 GCA_030691295.1 Bacteroidota bacterium | reverse complement strand
GTAATAGTTGTCCCATGACCGCTAAGATAAGGATTATTACTTTACGGCAATTGTCCTGTTAGCCGTTGATAATCAAACATAGGTATTGGATGTCTGATATTTTTGAAAATGAAATCTGCTGCACTTATTGACGGTGATATCGAAATTGCAGTTAAGATGCTTGAAACTGCGTTGGACATTGCTCCCGAGTTTTACAGGTACGATGGTGATCCAAAACTTAAAAAATATTTCCCGGTTAAACTGGAAATTGCAATTGAATTGTCGGGTTTATACAACCGATATCCCAAATTGGATCTGAACAATGCCAAGTACGAGGCTCTCATCAGGGAATTATTCAATGAAAAAAGCATGCACTACCTGCAAAACGACCTCGAATCGATCCAAAAATCACATACCATGCTGGGGTTGATTTATGCTGACAGAAATGTATGGAAATCAACATGGTTTGCCGGAAATGCCATCTTTCAACTTGAAAATGCCATTAAATTTCAAAAAAGAATTGAAAGTAAAAATCCGGAAAAATTTAAACCGGTTCCATCACTTTATCAAATGCTTGCAAAAGGTTATCAATTAACCAACCAGACAGAAAAGGAGTTCCAGGCATTGGTAGATGCCGCTGTCGGTTACCTTGATCTCGACAACCTGTCGATGGCCGATTCGATTATACAGAAGGCAAAAAACATTACAAATCGGGACGTTACATATAGACAGAAATTAAATGAGCTTAGCTTAATCACAAACATGAGGTTCAAGATCCGAAACGGAAGCTATGACTTCAAAAACAGTAATATTGAATCTCTTGAAAAAACTATCACCGAAAGTGATCTATTTAAGATGACAAATTTCAAAAATGACAATTCATTTCTGAACAGGCAAAAATTTAAAATTCTTACCGATATGGGATCCGCAAGCTCAGAATTAAATCCGGCTTATAATTACCCATTATTTGAAATTAAAGCTCTGAACTATATCGACAAGGAAAAGGCTCTTGGAAACTATCAGGATATTAACCGATTGAACCACATCGAGGGAAAGTTCATAAATAATCTTGACAGCGAAAATGCAATTTCAATTAGCCAAAATACAAATGCCGTTGCAAATAATCAGTTAAAATCGTGGTCATTGAATTCAGGTGGATATCAATCCCGGGTTGATGCAAACCCGGATTTAATTGTCGCCGGAAAAGTATATGAAGACATAACAAAAGGAAGCAGTGTTAAAGTGGTCAATGGTCTGGATCAGATACAAATCCGTCAGGGGGAGGTAATCATTCCACAAGAACTAAAAGATAAGGAAACCATAGATGAAACTAAAATCCAACGTGTTGAAGGCGTGAAAAGAGTGCGGATTATCGATAAGATGTGAAAGAATCATAGGCCAATGGGTTAAAAAAATAATCTAATGCGATTTTATGTAGCTAGCAATTAGGTTGTTATATTGATCCATCAATTCTTTTACTACCTGCAATTGTGTATTGAACACTTGTTTACCGATTGATCTGACAGGTAAAACTTTTGGTGAAGTTCCGGTTAAAAAAGCGGCATCGTACGTGTTTATTTCTGAAGCCAAAACAGCTTCTTCAACGATTGTAAATCTCAATTCGGTTAGGCATTGCAATACTTTTTGGCGGGTTACGCCCACCAGCACCTGATAAGCCGGAGCTGTATAAAACCGGTTTCCCTTCACAAAAAAAACATTTGAACGACTTCCTTCGGTGATCAATCCATCGCGATCGACCAGCAAAACTTCATAAAGTTTCTGATCTGCAATTAATTGGTTTGCCCGTTCACGAATGACATTTTGGATAATTTTGGCATTCGGATTTTCGCGTTCTGCAAAAAGGAGTTCGGCTTTAACTCCCTGTTCGTAATCATTCGTATCAGGATAACTGTGCGGAATAAACGAAAATGACCAATGGTTCACTTTTTTAAATTCAGCAAGAACAAATTTCACATTGCCATTTTCAATTTGGTTAAGTCTCACGAGCTCCAGAATATTATGCCTGAATTCAGGTAAATCCATTTCAAAATAAAAACCGCTCATTTGAACAGAAGAAACTAACCGGGTATAATGATCTTCCAGAAAAAGCGCTTTACCGTCAATAATACGAATTACTTCATAAACAGACTGATCGGAGTTCAACAGCGTGGTATTTAATTCAGAATTGAACAAATTTCCATGATTAACAATAACGTATTTTTTCCTTTTATCAACTGTTTCTTTTCTGGCGTTCATATATGCAATTGTGGTTTACAGTCTTTATTATTCGGGTCATGTTGAAAAAACAATGAATTAATCCTTTACCTTAGCAAACTAATACAATAACTGTTTTGTTTAGTATGTAAAAACCTAAAATGAAAAACAGAATCGCCATAAAAATAGCGCTAATATACTTTATTACCGGTTTCCTGTGGATTCTTTTTTCCGATCATCTACTTCATGATATCTCTGGTTCTTCTGAAACTTTAACTCATCTGCAAACATACAAAGGTTGGTTTTATGTAAGTATAACTGCTTTATTATTGTTTATTTTAATCAGGAACGAAATAAATAAGAAAAACAAAATCGCAGCTGATTTAATAAAAGCCAAGGAAAAGGCAGAAGAATCAGACCGGCTAAAATCAGCATTTTTAGCAAACATGTCACACGAAATACGAACTCCGTTAAACGGGATTATGGGTTTTTGCGAACTGTTGGTTGACGAATCGTATAACGATGATGAAAAACAAAAATTTGCAAAGTTTTTAGATAACAATAGTAAAGATTTGCTTAAGCTCATCAATGATATAATGGATATTTCCAAAATACAGGAAAATCAGTTTGAGATCACAAAAAGTAGTTTCCTTTTAAATTCAATTCTCGAAAATTTTTACAATGAACTTCAGAAATCGGAACTAAGATTAATGCGAAACCAGGTAGAATTCAAACTGATAAAAGGGAATAAAAACGACATTGAATTGTTTACAGATCCTCAAATTCTTACCAATATATTGCAAAACTTAATTGACAACTCATTTTTCTTTACAAAAGTAGGTTTTGTACGTTTTGGATACCGGAAATTTGCTTCAGGAATTGAATTCTTTGTAGAAGATTCAGGCAACGGAATTGAAGATGGAAACAAAGAAATGATTTTCAGGCCATTCTTCAAAGGCAACAATCCTGTAATTGGAAATAAAGGTTTCGGATTAGGATTGGCAATTAGTAAAGGCATGGTAAATTTGCTCGGCGGCGAACTTAAATTCGAATCTACTCCTTATGTTGGCAGCCGTTTTTATTTTGAATTAGACAATGGACATATTCTGGCCAAAAGCATAAAATAAAGTTGCGATCGCCAATAATAAATCAAATTCAGATCAAATACAAAAAGCCGCCACTTCTATTAAGCGAC
>JAUYEQ010000686.1 GCA_030691295.1 Bacteroidota bacterium | reverse complement strand
ACTCGATGCCCAATCCAACAATGTAGGAAACCATAATTACCGGCAAAACCCGCAGGAATCCGTAAAGGAATATGTCCATAAAACCGACACCCGACAATTCCCCAACTGCGGCGAAATGCTGATAACCGGTATTGTACATACCCATCAGCAGTGCCGGTATCAGGGCAAAAACAACCAATCCCATGGTGCGCTTCAAATCAATGAAATCGTGTATATGCGACCCGCTGCCAGAGGTGTGTTTTGGAACGAAAAACAAGGTAAACGTACCATCGTGAACCGAATGAAGCCAATGGTATTTTGCTCCTTTCTGAACGTGTGGTTTGGTATCTTCGAAGAATTTTTGTATAAATTTCATCTGTAGTTTTTTTTCAACTAAACTGTTAACCCAATTCTTTCATCATCAGGTCTAATCCCTGACGAACAATGTCCTGAACTTTTATCTTTGAAGTGCAGGCATATTCGCACAAAGCAAGGTCTTCTTCAACAATCTCGTAAATTCCGAGTTCCTCCATTTTGTCAATATCATTGGCCAGAATAGCTTTCAGAAGGTAAACCGGAAGGATGTCCATCGGCAAATATTTCTCATATTGGCCTGAAAGGACGAATGCCCGTTCGCCGCCATGCAAATTGGCATCCAGCGTGTATGATTTTTTGGGGAATAATTTCGAGAAGTAGGCTTTGCTTGCTGTAAATTTATTGAATCCGGGATCTGCCCAACCCATAAATTCATAGTTATCGCCTTCAGGAATTACAGTCAATTGATGGTCAAAGAATCCAAGATAATCATCTTGCTCAACTTTTGCTCCGGTTAAAACATTACCGCTGATAATGCGTTCCTTAACTTCCTTTTTTGTATTGTTGACCAAAACATTTTCTAGACAAGCACCAACTATGGATGGATAATATTTTGGAGCATTCACTTCGGAACCAGTCAGCGCGACAATCTTCCTCATATCAATTTTGCCGGTTTCAAACAAACGTCCGATGAAAAGTACATCCAACAAATTGATGGTCCAAACGATTTCGCCTTTGTTGATGGGAGATACCTGATGAATCTGAATTCCAACAACACCTGCTGGATGTGGCCCCGAAAAAATATTGGTTTCCACATTCTTTAACTGTCCGAAAAATCCTGCATCTCCTCCACGAAGTCCAAGAAAAACTTTTCCGTCGGTTAATTTCGCCAGGGCATTGATCCCTGACTGCAACATTTTCTCCTGTCCTTTCAAAATGAAAGAATAATCGGGAGCCAAAGGAGCGCTATCGAAACCTGAAATAAAAATATGTTTGGGCACATCGGCAGGTTTGGCCAGGATTCCGTATGGACGTTGTTTCAGAAAAGGCCACAATCCGCTTTGCAGCAAATGTGTTTTGACCTGCTCGCGTGAAAGTACTGAAGGGTCGGCCTTGGTAAAGGCAAGACTTTCCATCTTCCCATCTGATTCAACAACAATTTCCAGAATTTTCCGACGTTCGCCACGGTTAATAGCCTTTACGATGCCGCTCACCGGCGATGAAAAGAGGATCTCAGGATGATATTTGTCGAAGAACAAAGCATCACCGGCTTTCACCTGCATGTCCGCTTTCACTTTTAGCTTTGGGGTCAATCCCGGGAAATCGGTGGGTTTGAGGGCAACAGTCCTGATCTGCGAAACCGATCCTAAAACTGTTTCAGCACCACCTTTTAACCGGATATCCAGTCCGCGTTTTAATTTGAAATGCTTTGACATTGTATTCCCTAATTATTAAGTGATTTTTAGGTTGGCAAAAGTAAAAAATTAAAATTCTTTTCCCAATCTTTGTTGGTGAAACTTATAGTAATTGAAATATTTATATACTTGAAGCCGTTATCTGAATGGATGTTTCCATCAGTTATTTGATATATATCAACTTTCAGGTTAAAACGGTTAAAAATTTTCGAAAATGGTCAGAAAAACAGTGCTTTTAGCTTCACTTCTAAGTATTATTTTAACGTTAAATTCAGGAGCCGCACAAAAGCCGGAAAAGTACTATTACCAGAATGCGGTTTACAGGGATGGGATAAAATCGGTTCAACTTTACAGGGATGGAAACGAACTTTCGAACCCGGTGATTGAGCTTGGAAGTGATGTGAAACTTGTGCTTAAATTCGATGATATTACCGAAGACGTTAGCCAGTATTCATACACTATTATACATTGCGATGCGAACTGGAACGAATCCTTCATTCAGCAAAACGAGTATATTTCCGGGTTTCCTGATAACCCCGTGAATGATTATGCCATGAGCTTCAATACCACCGTAAAATTTGTAAATTATCAGTTGCGTATTCCGAATGAAGACTGTACACCAAAATATTCAGGCAATTATGCGTTGGTGGTTTTTGCCGAAAACAACCGCGAAGACCTGGTTCTAATTCAACGGTTCTTTGTGGTCGAGCCAATTGTCAGGATTGAAGGTTTGGTTAAAAAAGCAACTTTCGATCCGTTTAACGGAGACAATCAGGAAGTCGATTTCAAGATTTATCATGACCGGTTGAAACTGTTAAATCCGCGCGAAGACATTCAGGTAGTGTTGATGCAAAACAGGCGGTGGGACAATGCGATACTGAATTTGAAACCAAATTACATCCGTGACAATATTCTTGACTATGACTACAATAAAGAGAATGTATTTCCGGGAGGCAACGAATTCAGGTATTTCGATATCCGTACAACAAAATATAAAGGCGAAAATGTTCAGGATATAAAGTTTTTCAGGCCGGTTTACCATGTTACCCTACTTCCGGATGCAATCAGAAGCAACAAAAAATACTTTTCGTACAAAGAAATGAATGGCAATTTTGTGATTGAAAGTCAGGATAGGGTTACTGATTTTGATACAGAATGCGACTACGTTTTTGTTCATTTCCAGCTGCCAATGGAAAGCAGGCTGGTTGGCGGATCGGTCAATATATTTGGAGCAATGACCGGATGGAATGCC
>JAUYEQ010000678.1 GCA_030691295.1 Bacteroidota bacterium | reverse complement strand
AAATTTGGCCTTTTCATGATCGTCGAAATCCGAAGAACCCACCATTTTAGAGAATCCGATTATTGCATTCATCGGGGTCCGTATTTCGTGTGAAATATTTGCAAGGAAGGCCGTTTTTAGCCGGTCAGATTCTTCTGCCCTGTTTTTTGCTTCTTCAAGATTTATCTCCGCCACTTTTCTTTTCGTAATATCACGGGCAAGCGAAATTACCGAATGGTCATTCAGCCTGGCAATGCGCATTTCGAACATTGCCGATGCAGCCTCAATTTCCAGAGCGTATTCAATCGTTTCAATGCTATCCATTTCAATACATTGCTGGATACATTGGAAAATCTTGCTTGACATTTTTTCTGAAAACCCAACTTCAAAAATTGAATTTCCGATGATGTCTTCAGGTTTTATTTTTAGTGCCTCGGATGCTTTAAATACAAAATCTACATATATGCCATCTTTGTCAATAATAAAAAACATATCAGGAATTGCTTCAAGCAGTACCTGAAACCGTTGTTTGCTTTCATTAAGATCAATAATCATCTTTTGTTTGGCACTAACATCAATGAACAGACTCACAATCTGCTCATTGGTAAGCTTAAACGTTTCTACTTCATAATACCGGTCAAGATGATCGATATAAAAGGAAAAATGCTTCTTTTTGGAATTCAGATATTGTCTGTTCCAGTCGAAAGCACCCCTGAATATTTTGGGGAACACATCATCTGCCTTTTGATCTTTTATTTCGCGCGAAGTAATTTTAAACAGCCGTTCAAAAGCGGGATTTGTTTTCCTGACGACCAAATGAGTAGGTGTTCCGAATTCGTCTTTGTCAACCTCAAGAAGCAAAAAACCCTGAGACAAAGACCGCACTGTTTGATTAATAAGATTCTCAGTTTTTTCATTTTGTGCCTTAAGTTCATTCAAAACAGAATAAAAGTTCCAGGCAATTAATAGAACGATAAAGTAAAAAACGGTTAAAGTTATAAACGGATTTATATAGCCTGACCCTACATCCCATTTAAAAACGAACAATAAATCTGTCAGCCCGGCCAAATAAGTATGAAAAAGCAAAGTCAGAAATGAAATCAGGTAAAAAAGTGAAATGTTTTTTTTTTCGTTGCCAAAAATCAGGAAGAAAAGAAGGAATGGGGTTAATGACCACAAAGTATATGGAACGGACAGGTGATTCGGAAAAATTGAATAGTTTTTTGCAATGAAGAAAAAGTAGGATGCAAACGGAATCAAGTAAAAGACATTCACTGCCCAACTGACTCTTATAGTACGCAGTCCATATAACGCAAGACCAAAAACAATCAGTATTGATATATCACCGGGCAAACATTTATAGGCAGAAAATCCGACTAAATCCTTAATAAACATTATTAGCCCGGATAAAATACCCAGAACAATAAACACGTGAAGACCAATTATTTTCAGGATGTCGTTTTTTGTTTCAACATGAAAATGGTCGGCAATAGAGTTTGATATAAATTTTAGCATGAAATAGCGATCACCATTCAGATTTATTGAGGCAATAAATATAGTAAAATTTAATTTCCAAACACGTTTCAGGGTATTTTCCTGTTTTTTTAAAGGTGATTTTTATTAGGAATTAAAATAGCTAAAACCTATAATTTTGAAAAATCGAATTTCAAGTTTTTAAAATAATAAATAAAGCTATGTCGAAAGGATTTTTCAATATTCCGGTTGCAAAAAACGAACCCATAAAAAGTTACGCACCAGGGTCGCCCGAGAGAGTAGAATTAAAGGAAATGCTGAACGATTTACGTTCAAAAGAGCTTGAATTACCTATGATCATTGGAGGTAAAGAAGTTACGACCGATCGCCGTATCCGGATTTCTCCGCCCCACGAGATTAAACACACACTCGGATATTATTATCAGGGCGATGCCTCTCACGTTCAAATGGCCATTGACGCTGCAATGATGGCCCGTGAAAAATGGAATTCAATGGCATGGCACCATCGTGCCGCTATTTTCCTGAAAGCAGCTGATCTTCTGGCAGGTCCGTACCGGGCAAAAATCAATGCCGCAACCATGCTCGGGCAATCAAAAAATGCGTATCAGGCCGAAATTGATGCAGCTTGCGAAATGGCTGATTTCTTCAGGTTTGGTGTGAAATGCATGACCGACATATATAAAATGCAACCAGAATCGGCTCCGGGGATCTGGAATTACAATGAATTCAGGTCGCTTGAAGGCTTTGTTTTTGCCCTTACGCCTTTTAATTTTACTTCGATTGCAGGAAATCTGCCCGCTGCCCCAGCCATGATGGGTAATGTGGTGGTATGGAAACCTTCAAAAACTGCTGTTTATTCTGCTGCTGTTATCATGGAAGTTTTTCAGGAAGCCGGTTTACCCGATGGCGTAATTAATCTGGTGTATGTCGGAGGTCCTGCTGCCGCCGATGTGGTGCTTCAGTCGCCCGATTTTGGAGGAATACATTTTACAGGATCAACCGGTGTCTTCCAAAGTATCTGGAAAACCATCGGAGAAAATATATATAAGTACAAAACCTATCCGCGCATTGTAGGCGAAACAGGTGGGAAAGATTTCATTTTTGCCGATCCTACTGCCGATCCGCAAGCCGTGGCTATTTCAATGGTTCGGGGCGCTTTTGAATATCAGGGTCAGAAATGTTCGGCTGCTTCAAGAGCCTATGTTCCACGCAGCATCTGGGATGATGTTTGCACGCGGCTAGGCAATGAACTGGCTACTGTTAAAATGGGGCCTCCTGAAGATTTTACCAATTTTGTAAATGCGGTAATCGATGAATCATCGTTCGATAAACTTGCTGGTTTTATTGAATCAGCCCGCAAGGATGCCGATGCCGAAGTTTTATTTGGCGGAAAATGTGATAAATCAGTAGGCTATTTTATTGAACCAACGGTGATACTTGCGAAAAAAGCCGATTACATCACGATGGTGGAAGAGCTTTTCGGGCCTGTACTTACCATTTTTGTATATGAGGACGAGGAATTGGAAAAAACAATTGATATTCTGGACCGCACTTCTATTTACGCATTAACCGGCGCCATCTTTTCTCAGGACAGATACAGCATTGAACACCTTACAAAACGACTCGAAAATGCAGCCGGCAACTTTTACATCAATGACAAGCCTACCGGCGCGGTAGTTGGTCAGCAACCTTTCGGAGGAGGCCGTGGTTCCGGTACAAACGACAAAGCAGGTTCGGTGTTTAATTTCCTTCGCTGGACTTCCATCCGGACAATTAAAGAAAATTTCGTTCTGCAGAAAAACTATATGTATCCAAGCTTTTTGCCTGATCAGGAGTAAAAAAATTAAAAGAGCATAAATTAAAGGAGGTGGATATTTTTCACCTCTTTTTATTTCAATCAAAATAGTCTATTTTTGTTTCAAATCAATCGATATGAAAGCCAAAGAATTGTCCATAATAATACTGAAGAATGTTGCGAATAAATACCTTATAGCTTTTGCAGTATTTGTAGTTTGGGTAATGTTCTTTGATGAAAATAATTTAAAAAAACACAATCAAAATTTGAGCGATTTGGCTCAACTTGAAGCACAGGTTGATTTCTACAAACAAAAGATTGAAGCCGACAAACGAAAATTGTATGAGCTTCAAACCAACGATGAGAACCTTGAAAAATTTGCCCGCGAGCAATTTTTAATGAAAAAAGCGAATGAAGATATTTTCTTAATTGTTGAAGAAAATTAGATTTTAAGACATCATTGTCTTTATTTCAACCTTTTCCATAGCTAATATGAGCCAGTTCAGGCTTTGAGATTCACAGCTAAAAGCTATTCAAATCCCTAACATTAAGTATTTTGTATATTTTTTCAAAAAAGTGAATTATTCTTTTGAAAAAAGTCTGAGATTTACTATATTTTCCGAATAATAAGTTCGACCTATGAAATTAGATATGAACATATTCCGGATAGAAACAAATCACATTGCTCCAAAAATGGGGCATGTACTGATTGCAGAACCTTTTTTGGCAGGAAGCTATTTTAACCGATCAATCATTATTCTGGCTTCATACAGCGAAAAAGGTGCTGTTGGTTTTATACTGAATAAAAAAGTAGATTATCCGGTTGAGGATTTGTTTGATGATTTTCCCGACTTCGATTCTGAAATTCACATTGGCGGTCCTGTTGGAACCGATTCAATTTATTTCATACATACGCTTGGCGATATGATCCCGGGAAGCCTTCACATAAAAGAAGATCTTTATTGGGGTGGCGATTTTGAAGCCCTAAAACGCCAGATTAAACTGGGTTTGGTTCACTCAAATCAGGTTCGTTTCTTCCTGGGATATTCAGGATGGGACCCTGGACAGCTTGAAGAAGAAATCAAAGAAAATTCATGGCTGGTAACCGATCTTGCACAAGCCGATCTTATGAGCATCGAAGAAAATGAGATGTGGGTCGAATCGGTTCGGTCTGTTGGCGGAAGATATTCGATGTGGGAAAATTTTCCTGAAAACCCATCGCTTAACTAAGCAGACTCCTGACAAATAAATCATTGATTTTTCTGATTGTATTGTTGAAATAGCGTTTGCCTTCAAAACCAACTACCCAACGGATTCCATCAATCGCATTTACCAGAAAAATTTCATCTGCTTCTTTTATATCCTGTTCTGTTATTCCATCGTTTTCATTGTAACCCAGTTGTAGTTTTTTAAATACACTCAGCATGAGCGGCTTGGAAATATCGGCGTAAGCTCCATGATAAATGGATGCCCCTTTTATCCTGCTTCCTTTTATCAGGTAAACATTTGAGTCAACTGCTTCTATGATTTGACCATCTGTATTCAAAAGCAAAAACTCATCGGAAGCAACATCTTTTGGATAATTTCCCGCAATTCGCCAATTAATTTCTGATCCCAAAGAAGTATTGGAAAGTGAAGATACCGATTTTCTGATAGTATCAAAAACAGCTACGTACAAACCTTTGTCATTCAGTCCATAGCCAGCATTTTCGTGTTTGGCACTTTGGATGGAATACTGAATTTTCTGGTCCGAAATCCAGAATCTAAGAGAAAGTATTGATCCTAAAAAATGTTTGTTTTTGGTGAGTGTGCGTTCCATCTGCCGCTTCAATTCTGCACCATCGTTTTCGGTCAAATCAGGAAACGACTGATTGAAAATCATCAGCTTCTGTTTGATCATCTCAAGCGTTTCCCTGAAAAATGGAAAAGCAGACCGAACCGCGCGAATTCTTTCCGAAAACAAAAATCCGTCTGATTCCTTCAATGAAATCCGGTATTCGGCAACCGGCACAAACGATCCGTTTACTAATATGTAAGTTCCCTCGTTCATTAAATCAACTCTAAAATATATGGTAAAATATTCTGGTTTGCCATGATTTTGATTCCCCGGATTCCGGCTCCGGCAGCAGCTTGCATATCCGATTCACTGTCGCCGATCATTACAGATTCCTCTGGATTGATCCCAAATTTTGCGATTAGCTTTTCAATCATCAGTGGTTCCGGTTTCCGGCACAAACATTTCTCATTATCGCCGTGATGGGGGCAAA
>JAUYEQ010000666.1 GCA_030691295.1 Bacteroidota bacterium | reverse complement strand
ATCGGAAAGATTAAAGAAGAGGTTGCCCGTGAAACCGGAAGCAAATCAGTTCCGGTGATTGCCGTGGCTGGTCACGATACCGGTTCCGCCATTGTTTCGGTGCCTAGTATCCTGAATAATTTTGCCTACATCAGCTCCGGAACCTGGTCGCTGATGGGTATCGAAAGTTCGCAACCGCTCATTTCAGATAAGATCCGCGAAATGAATTTCACCAACGAAGGGGGTGTTGACGGAACCACCCGTTTCCTGAAAAACATCATGGGAATGTGGTTGATTCAGGAAGTTCAGCGGATCTGGTCGGAAGAGGGAACCGTATATGCATGGCCTGAAATGGTAGAGCTGGCGCGTGGATCGGAACCTTTTAAGTTTTTGATCAATCCTGACGATTCCATGTTTCTGAACCCAAGAAATATGGTTCAGGCTGTACGGGATTTTTGTTATCAGACCGCGCAGGGAACACCGCAAAACCATGGCGAAACAATCCGCTGTATTTACGACAGTCTGGCCTTGAAATACCGTTACACACTCGAACAAATCCGTGAAGTCTCCGATCAGCCGATTGAGGTCATTCACATTATTGGCGGTGGAGCGAACAATCATTTTCTGAATCAATTAACTGCTGATGCAACCGGTTTGCTGGTTGTTGCAGGTCCAACGGAAGCCACTGCGATAGGAAATATCCTGATTCAGGCGAAAGCGCTCGGTTATGTTGGTTCGGTGAAAGAAATCAGAGAGATCATTGCGAACTCATTTGGACTGGTGAAATTTATCCCTTCAACAGAACTTGATTGGGATGCAGCTTACGACCGGTATCTGGGGATCATGCTCTAACATAGAAATTAATAGGCTCCCCAGTGCAGAATACCGCCCTTGCCAAGTTCAGCAAACTCAAATGATTGTTGCTTGTAAATAAAGTTGATCGGGAAGATCTGAAAGTAGCGAACGGTTTTGCCGTTGAGTTTTGCAGGTGTCCAGCTTCCCTGGAGGGTGGTAAAAGATTCGAACGCAATACTGTTAATATTTGGAGCCAAACCTTTGATGATTTTTATGCCGTCGATGGTGCCATTTTCCATCACCACAAAGCCAAGGATGAGCGAACCTGAGATGGAAGAAATATCGATGCCTGCATCTTTGAACCCTTTCAGGATATGCTGATGCATCACTTTTATTCCCGGATTAAATGTAGGATCTGAATCGACGGAATAAAAAATAGTATCGACGTATTTATCTCCATTTTCTCTCCAGTTTTCGTTCGAAACAAGTTCATTTTCATTGTATTCTGAAACTGACTTTTTATTTCCTCCCGGATAGTATTCGGTCACCTGCCCATGCACCAAAAGTGGTATTAGTGATTTCGCAAAACCACTCCTTACAAGTTGGTCTTTTGCCACGTCCCTGAATTTGAATGATTCATCGGCCTGCTTTGTGAATGTACGAAAAGTGGTTCCCCTGTAGTTTTCGCGGTTTCCGTTGATCTGGAAGGTCGAATCGTTCAGTAATTTATATTTCCCGGTATAGAGTTTAGTCCATTTTGCATCGGTTAACTGATAAGTTTGGACAGTAGTAATTTTTGATGATTTTACGAGTGTTTTTTGCATAAAAATCGCCTGATCAATCGTGGTCAGTTTTCCGTTTGTACCAATATAAACAACCGATTCTTTTTGTGCAAAAGCAGTGCTGGCAATAAAAACGCAGCTCAAAATCAGAGTAGTCATTGCTGAAAATAGATAATTTATCATCCTGGCTTTTTTTGTTTGTGTTTAGACTGGTTGATCTCCTGGACCTGTAAATATAATCATTGTTCTCTTATCCACTGAAGAAGTTACAATTACAAATCGTTCTAAACGTGTAATATTTATGACATTTATACAAAGATTCCAAGGGTCCCATTTCTGAAAGCTTCTGCAATTGCCATCGGAATGTTGAAAATAATTACTTTTCAATTCATCCATTGTTATGGAAGTTACGCAGGCAAATTGATGACAGGATAGAACCTGTTTTAATTGAAAGAGATAATGATAACGGGGGCTTTTTGAGTGAGATCCAGAAATATGGGATTCAGATAACTTGATGACAAGTTCCCTTGAATTGGATGCATAAAAAAACCTTGCCGTTTCGCACGGCAAGGTTTTTTTATGGGTAGAGACAGGGCATTGCCCTGTCTCTTGAAATTGTATAATTTTTCTAACAGACAGGGCATTGCCCTGTCTCTACTATTTCTTCTTTTTGTTCTGTTCTTCTGCTGAAATAGATTCGCGCATGGATGTGTCGGCCATGATGTTCTTGTATTTCATGTAATCCATGATTCCAAGGTTGCCATTTCTGAAAGCTTCTGCAATTGCCATTGGAATTTGAGCTTCAGCATCAATTACTTTGGCACGTGCTTCCTGTGCTTTTGCTTTCATTTCCTGTTCAAGGGCAACAGCCATGGCGCGGCGTTCTTCCGCTTTTGCCTGTGCTATGTTTTTATCAGCTTCTGCCTGATCCATTTGTAATCCGGCGCCAATATTTTTGCCGATATCAATGTCAGCGATGTCGATCGAGAGGATTTCAAAGGCAGTACCTGCGTCAAGGCCTTTCCCAAGTACCACTTTCGAGATTGAATCAGGATTTTCGAGTACTGCTTTGTGTGTGTGCGACGATCCGATGGATGATACAATACCTTCACCTACGCGGGCGAGAACTGTTTCTTCGCCAGCTCCCCCAACCAATTGTTTGATGTTGGCACGAACTGTAACCCTGGCTTTACAAATCAACTGAATACCATCTTTTGCAACGGCAGCAACCGGCGGTGTATCAATTACCTTCGGGTTTACCGACATCTGCACTGCCTGAAATACATCACGTCCGGCAAGGTCGATGGCAGTAGCCATTTTAAACGAAAGTTCAATATTGGCTTTTTGAGCCGATACCAAAGCATGAACTACTTTCTCAACATGACCACCAGCCAGGTAATGGGCTTCAAGGTCATTACGGTTGAGTATCAAACCCGCTTTGGTTCCTTCGATCAAAGCACGAACGATTACCGAAGGCGGTACTTTCCGGAAACGCATCAGGAATAACTGTAGAAGCGATATACGCACATCGGAAACAAGGGCTGAAAACCAAAGTCCAACCGGAATGTAATACAAAATAATAATCAGGAGAACGAATATTCCCGCAATCATACCAAAAACTCCAAGGCCTTGAATTTGTTCCATCATTATAAATTTAAAGGTTCAACTGTGATAAGTGATTTTTCAATTTCAATAATTCTTACTTTTTCTCCCGGATCAACAAAACTTCCGGTCGATTTTACTTCAATAACTTCATTGTTTACTTTTATTTTGCCCATAGGGGCCAGCCGGCCAATGGTTATGCCAATGTCCCCGACTTTAATTTTATCGTCAATCTGATTGGCAACTCCTGTGATAATGGTATCCAATACCAATTTTTTACCGGTTTTTCCTTTGAAAAAGAATACAACAATCGTTGGTGCGGCAATCATTACAAACCCGAGGGTTAAAAATCCTGCCAGAGTGCCGTAGCTGGTGAAGGCCAGATAAATGCTGTAGGCAAATAATAAAAAACCGCCAACACCGGCAATTGTAATTCCAGGAAGTATCGTGAACTCAATCAGTAACAACACGATGCCCAGAAATATTAAGAAAAGAATGATCAGGATGTTCATAAATTTTGGTTAATCAATGGTTGCTTTTAACTCTTTTTGAATCAATGCTTTTTTCAACGGTCTAAGATAAGAAAAACTTCCTCTTTTAACATCACATTTCCCTTTATAATGTATCAGTAATGTACATTGTTCGGCTTGCTGCTGTTCGTGTTCACAAATTTTTACCAATGCATCGATCACATAGTCGAATGTATGATAGTCATCGTTGTGCAAAATAAGAAACCTGTCTTTTCTGTTTTGCTGGCTGTTTTCTTCGCCAACTTCCTTCTGTGGATGTTCTTTTGCGGTCATAATTCATTGTTTAATTTCCTGGCTTCATTCACTGTAATTCTTTTTCCATTGTGGTAAGCGACAATAATTGCATTCTTAATTCCTTCCTGCTTTACCTGATTTTGCATCGTTACGGCCTCGTTATAAACCCTCAGGTTTCCGGTGGTGAATATTTTAACACCATTATCA
>JAUYEQ010000230.1 GCA_030691295.1 Bacteroidota bacterium | reverse complement strand
GGTTACTTTGCAGGTTTTCGCAGGTACCGAAGGTTTGTCAACCGATTCTGAAGTGGTTTTTACCGGATCGTCGCCAACGCTTGAAATCGGCGACCACATGGCCGGACGTTTTTTTAATGCCTACGGAAAACCAATCGATGGTCTCCCTATCAGGGAAGCGAAACCGGTTGAAGTTGGAGGCCCTTCGGTAAACCCGGTTAGAAGGATTCAGCCCAACCAGCTCATAAATACCGGTATTGCCGGTATCGACCTAAACAATACACTGGTTTCGGGTCAGAAAATTCCATTCTTCGCCGACCCTGATCAGCCTTATAACGAAGTACTTGCCCTGATCGCCCTGCGTGCCAAAGTTGATAAAATCATTCTTGGCGGCATGGGGCTTACCTGGGACGATTACCTGTTTTTTAAACATTCGTTTGAACAGGGCTACGGACATTCAAAAATTATCGGTTTTATCAATACCACCGACGACTCGCCTGTTGAACGGCTATTGATTCCTGACATGGTACTTTCAACGGCTGAATATTTTGCCTACGAAAAAAACGAAAAAGTACTGGTTTTGCTTACAGATATGACACTCTATGCCAACGCGTTGAGTATCGTATCAAACAGGATGGACCAGATTCCTTCGAAAGACAGTATGCCAGGTTCGTTGTACAGCGATTTAGCGCGGATTTATGAAAAAGCGGTTCAGTTTCCTGATGGCGGTAATATTACCATTCTGGCGGTTACAACGTTGTCGGGAGGCGACATCACGCACGCAATTCCTGATAATACCGGTTACATTACTGAAGGACAGTTGTTCCTTCGTAAAGCTACAGAAATTGGCAAGGTTATTATCGACCCATTCAGGAGTTTATCGAGATTGAAACAGCTTGTAATTGGCAAATCGACCAGAGCCGACCATCCGCAGGTGATGAATGCAGCCATCCGTATTTATGCTGATGCTGCCAACTCAAAAACCAAAATGGAAAATGGTTTTGAACTCACCGATTACGATGAACGTGTGCTGAAATTTGCCGATGATTATTCAAGAGAAATTTTGGCCATTGATGTAAACCTTGAAATTGACCAGATGCTCGATAAAACCTGGGAACTTTTCATGACATATCTTACCAAAGACGAAGTGGCGATTAAGAAGGAATTTACAGATCTGTACTGGACGAATTAATTGGAAGCATGAAACGAGCCATGAAAATTACTTCTCATACAGGAGAATGATTATTGGCGAGTTCCATCTGGCAATTAAAAAACAAAATATAAACAGATGAAACTGCACATCAAATATAATAAGACAGCATTACGTGAATTTCAGAAAAAACTGCAAATCAGGGAACGTGCGTTACCAACCCTGAAGAACAAGGAAGCTGCATTCAGGGCAATGGTAATTGAGGCAAAAAAGGATTTGGCTATTTCCAAAGAGCT
This sequence comes from Bacteroidota bacterium, assembly GCA_030691295.1. GTDB lineage: Bacteria > Bacteroidota > Bacteroidia > Bacteroidales > Prolixibacteraceae > Aquipluma. The sequence goes on along the minus strand of JAUYEQ010000230.1, from coordinate 3,443 downwards.
TTATGCCACTATTCTGGCCAATATTAGTCCCTGGAAAGCTTTGTGGCAGGAATTCGACCATAGTCTGGCTACCATAAAAAAGGTGCATTCCACGCAGTTAAAAATTGCCGGGGTACGTATTCCTGAATTTGAAAAAATCGACATTGAAGTGGTTGATTTTAATAGTTTTAGTCATCCGTCCTGGTTCAATGAAGGTGTAAGGATTACTGAAGAATTGTTGGAAACTTCAGTAAGGCTAAAATTTATGGAGAATAAATTAAGGCTTCTGGAACATGCGCGTAAAAAGGCCACGCAGAAAGTAAACCTGTACGAAAAAGTTCAGATTCCGGCACTGACTGAAGCAATTAAACAGATAAAACGGTACCTCGAAGACGAGGAAAACCTGGCAAAAGCCGGGCAAAAACTGTTAAAAGTTAAACTTGAAAAAGCCCAGCAGACATGATAAGCCCAATGGTTAATTTTACATTTTTGGTTTTCCATGCCCAGTACGAAAAATTTCTGGAAGATCTTCAGGGAATGGGTACTGTGCATGTGAAAGCACGACTGGTGGAAAGCCTGCAAAAGGGACTTCCGGGACTGGAGGAGGATTACAAAGCCATTTCAGGAGCGGTAAATGATTTGAACAAACGGGAAGTTAAGGTTCGTTCTTCAAAATCGTCTCAGTCATGGGAAAAGATACTCGAAGAATACAATGCCTGTAACAGAAATATCGCTGAATTCGACAGAGAGAAAAAAGAACTTGAGATAACAGCAGTTCATGTTTCAGTCTGGGGCGAATTCTCTTTAAATTCAATCAACAAGCTTGAAAAATCAGGTATTCCAATTGGATTTTTCAGGATCAAGGAAAATAAATTTGATAAAAGTTGGCTTGAAAAATACCCGATTGAAATCATAAACCATATCGGTTCAAGTATTTACTTCGTTTATTTTGGCGCAGAACAGGAACTTCTTCCTCATGTACATAAATTGGAACATCCGACAGCCGAAGGCGCTGAGATAAACAAAAGAATGGCTGAACTGGAAAAGAAAATCAGCCAGAATCAAGAAAAGTTAAATGAGCTTGCCGAATCGGGAATACCGGTATTAAATGAAAAATTACAGGAATTTGGAACTAAAATAGATTTCCTGAAAGTGCTGAACGATCACACGTTATCGCATGGCGAAGGCAAAGTGAAAGTTTTGGAAGGATGGGTTCCTGAAACGGAACAACAACGCTTAATCGAATATCTCGATGTTAACGGGATACTTTATACAAGTCAGTATGCAACAGGAGAACCAGACACGCCTGTGCAGTTGGTAAATAGCAAATTTGGGACGTTGTTTGAGCCCATTGGCAAACTTTTTTCGTTGCCCAGTTACATGGAGCTTGACCTGACAATTTATTTCGCACCGTTTTTTCTGTTGTTTTTCGGTTTTTGCCTTGGCGATGGTGGCTACGGGATCGTAATGTTTCTGGCAGCAACAATTTATAAACGCAAAGCCTCGGCTGATATGAAACCATATATGACACTGGTTCAGTATTTTGGGCTGTCCACGCTGGTTATGGGAATTATCTTCGGCAATTTCTTCGGAGTTGAGCTGGGTAAACTTGCATTTCTTTCATCGCTTAAACCTTATTTCCTCGACAGTAACAAAGTATTTTATCTCTCACTCATTTTAGGAGGCATACAGATATTGTTCGGCCTTTGTCTGAAAATTATAAATCAAATTAAAAAAGACGGTTTTATTTATGGACTGGGAACTATTGGATGGCTGATACTGATTTTTAACTTTCTTGGCTTTTCAATTTTTGCAAATGTATCAGGACCGCTTTCACCAGCAATTGAATTGATTAAGAAAGGAATAACAATCGCAGCATTTTTGTTGATTCTGTTTTTTACCGACCCTGGCCTGAAAATTCACTTTCGTTTTTTAAGCGGGCTTTGGGGAATTTACAACACGGTAATGGGGATTTTCGGCGATATGTTATCTTACATCCGCTTGTTTGCATTGGGCATTTCAGGTTCAATATTGGGCATGGTGGTCAATCAAATGGCACTTTCGTTTTCTGAAATTAAATTTATCGGCCCGGTCGTATTTATTCTTGTAGTCGTCGTCGGGCATACAGCAAACCTTGCAATTTCGTCGCTAAGTTCGTTCGTTCATCCCTTACGTCTGACCTTGGTCGAATTTTACAAAAATGCCGGTTTTACCGGTGGAGGAAGGCAATATAATCCGTTTTCAAAATATAAATCAATCTAAATATTAAATTATGATGGAACTACCTATTTTATTAGCTTATCTGGGTTTGGCAATTATGGTCGTATTTTCCGGGGTCGGAAGTGCAATTGGTGTAACAAAAGGCGGGAATGCTACCATAGGCGCTTTAAAAAAGAATGAAGAAGCATTCGGAAGTTATATGCTTCTAAGTGCCTTGCCAGGCACTCAGGGTCTATACGGGTTCGCAGGATTCTTTATCCTGAACAACTTATTGGGCACCATTGAAACTGTTACCTTTTTGCACGGAGCTGCATTCCTTGCCGCCGGTCTGTCGCTGGGTATTGTCGCTTATTATTCGGCAATAGAACAGGGTTCAATCGTAGCAAATGGTATTGCCGGTATCGGTTCGGGGTACGATGTTTTTGGAAAGACCATGATTTTGGCTGTTTTCCCTGAACTTTATGCCATCATTGCCTTTGCAGTTACATTTATTATCAGCACCTCTATTTAGTTTTTTTTCTGTTCTTGCTATTTTGGGCTGCACCAATTAAACTAATCCGGAATGAGTTTGATTAAAGGTATTTTAATTAAGCGAAAGGAATTTGCTATTCTTTTACTTCTCATCCTTTTGGTTTACGGATGCATTCTGTATTTATTTATAAGAAGCTCATACTGGGATGAAGAGCAGTCGCGCATTTTAGGAATTTGTAAAAATGCAGAGTCTGAAATTCTTAACTGCCAGTTGAATATTGATGAACTGATTGCTTCAGGGGATACACTTTACTTAAATTTGGCTTTAAGTAATCTTAATATGGCCAGGCAGTTCATTCTTTCCATCAATACTGAAAATGCTAATTTGGGGAAGAGCTTCATGCCGGAAGCGCTTCCCCAATTATCCGGGTTAATACAAGATATTTCCAAACTCGAACCATTGATCAGAACTTCGGTCTTAGCAAAGTCCAATTCAGGATTTGCAGACCTAAACCACCTGTTTTCTGAACTTCTGAAGGGTATGATTGATTTTAATTCGGATCTTCAGCAAGGTGTTACCCAATACCACATAAAATTTAAAAAAATCTTGTTCCTTCTGTTTACCATTGGTTTTGTGGTAATGCTGTATTTTAGTTATATCATTTTCAGAATGATAAAAACAGTGATATCAACCGACAGGTATGTAGTTGGCAAAACCATTGAAATTGAACAACATGAGCGGCTCCGCATTGCCATGGATCTTCACGATGGAT
>JAUYEQ010000629.1 GCA_030691295.1 Bacteroidota bacterium | reverse complement strand
ACGACGATGTGATGAAAACCCAGATTCCTGCCGAAGAATTTATGCAGCTTTACTTCAAAGTAGCCAAAGCTGCACGTGCCAAATTTCCTGAAATAAAACTGGTCGGACCAGTTCCGGCCAACGAATGGCAATGGTACCGTTGGGGAAGTTCCGCTATCTCTTACAAAGGGAAAAACTACTGCTGGCTCGAATATTTCATCCTTCGCATTGCCGAAGAAGAAAAAGCTTCAGGAATTAAACTGCTTGATGTGCTCGATATTCACTTTTATCCGGGTGAAACCGATGCCGCCAACTGCGTTCAGTTGCACCGGGTTTATTTCGACCGCAACTACGTTTATCCTGGCGCCAACGGAGTGAAAACCGTTAATGGCGGATGGGATAACAGCATCAACAAAGAATACATTTTGGGTCGTTGTTCCGACTGGCTCACCAAATACAAAGGCGCAGGGCATGGTATAACGTTTGGAGTTACCGAAACCGACATTGGCTCTGCGAACCCCAATGTACAAGCGGTTTGGTACGCCTCAACCATGGGCGAGTTCATGAAAAACGGGGTTGAGATTTTTACTCCCTGGAGCTGGAAACCGGGTATGTGGGAAACGCTGCATCTGTTCAGCCGGTACAATCATAAAAATTACGTGCAGGCGATCTCGCAAAATGAAACTTTGGTTTCGGCATATCCAACGATAAACGAAGCTGCCGATTCGATGACGGTGGTTTTGGTAAACCGTTCGCAGACTCAGACAATACTGGTAGATCTTAACTTTTCTGAATTTCATGTAAATCCGGGTAAAAGCCCGATGTATTCGATCTCAAGTCTGGGTGCGGCTGAAACCTTCATTTCCCGTTCGAACAATGCCCTGAAAAAGACACAGGTTGAAGCTTCCGCAAGCAATATTACTGTTGAATTAGCTCCATTATCAGTAAATTCAATTTCACTAACAGCGCTCGTAATGGGATCGGCTAACGAGATGAAAAAGAATAGTTACAGCGTGTCAGTTTATCCAAATCCGGCAACCGATCAGGTAAATCTCAGTTTTTCAATTCCTGAAAAAGAAAAATTATCGATCGAATTGTATCAGGCAAACGGTGTGCTGCTAAATACCATCAGCAATAAAATTTTTGATGCAGGGGACCATCAGATTGATTTAAATATTGTTGGTCTCGCATCTGGCATTTATTGGATTCGAATGATCTCGGAAACCGACACCAAAACTGTCAAATTAATTAAAAACTAACCAAACTAAATTTATAAACCATGAACCTTAAACTTTTTGTATTGGCCTTATTTCTTGGAATGTATATTTCTTCAGGCCTTCAGGCACAGCCGGTAAAAAAACACGGCAACCTTTCAGTAAAAGGAACTCAGTTAACCGATGAGAATGGAAATGCCACCGTTTTGAATGGCGTAAGTTACGGATGGCATAACTGGTGGCCCCGCTTTTACAACAAAGAGTCGGTAAAATGGCTGGCTACTGATTGGAAATGCTCGGCAGTACGCGCTGCCATGGGAGTTGATCCGGCAAAGGGATACATTGATCAGCCCGAATGGTCGAAAGAAAAAGTGGAAGCTGTAATTCAGGGCGCCATCGAAAACGACATTTATGTAATCATCGACTGGCACAGTCACACTATAAAGTTGGATGCCGCCAAAGTTTTTTTTGCTGAAATGGCCACCAAATACGGAAAACATCCGCACATAATTTACGAGATTTTCAACGAACCAGTGAAAGACTCATGGCCAATGGTGAAAGAATATTCCATCGAACTGATCAAAACCATTCGTGCAATTGATCCTGACAACATCATTTTAGTCGGGAATCCGCATTGGGATCAGGATATTCACCTGGTAGCCGACGATCCGATTGTTGGTTACAGTAACATCATGTACACTGTTCATTTTTATGCCGGTACTCATGGCAAATCATTGCGCGATCGTAGCGATTATGCGCTGAAAAAAGGAATTCCGATATTTATTTCTGAATCGGCAGGTATGGAAGCCTCAGGAAACGGCCCGATCAATTACACCGAATGGCAAAACTGGATCGACTGGTGCGAAACCAACAAAATCAGCCTCATTTCGTGGTCGGTTGCCGATAAAAATGAAACCTGTTCGATGTTGAAAACTACAGCTGCTTCCGAAGGAAACTGGAAAGAGGAAGATATGAAGGAATCAGGAATAAAAACCAGGGAATTGTTACGGAAACAAGCAGAGAAAAACAAGTAAATATAGTTATTCAGTCTTTATGCAAAAAGCAATATCTATTCTGGCAATCATTCTTTTCATAGCTTCAAACTGCTTCGGCCAAAAGTTTGAGGCAGAATCGGCAACCCTTTCAGGAGGAGCGATTAAGACAGCTTTGTCTTCATCTTCAGGAAGTTATATAGTAGAACAGAAGGAGGGAAACCTGACCTTCAATCTGAATTTTGCTGAAGAAGCCACTTACAACATTTACATTCAGGTTGCATCACCCAGCGGATACAAGTCAAATAACCTGGTGGTTGACGGAAGCTCCATAACCTTTGCCACCAACCAGAATTCAAACTACATTAAACTTAAAGTCGTAAGTTTTTTGAAACTGACTGCAGGGGCGCACAAGGTCGAAATCACCAAGTCGTGGGGATGGATAAACATTGATTATATTGAATTTGAGAAGGTTGATCCTTCCACTCAGTTCAGTATCAATAAAACCCTGGTCACTCCCGATCCAACTGTCGAAGCGGCTAAATTATACCAGTTCCTTTACGATAACTACGGAAAGAAAATCATTTCCGGAGTTATGAACATGAGCGAATCGAACTGGCTGAAATCAAATACAGGTAAAAGTCCGGCATTGGTAGGATTCGACTTTCTTTTCTGCGGAAGGGGATACACATGGTACAACGAAAATACTCCTTATAACGAATCGAAAACTTTGTACGACAAGAACGGTATCCCGGCATTTTGCTGGCATTGGCGCGACCCATCCCGCAAAACAGAAGAGTTTTACACTGAAAAAACGACTTTCGATATTTCGAAAATAAGTGATGTTAATTCAGCCGAATACAAGGCCATGATCAGTGACATTGACTACATTTCCGGCATGCTGAAGAAATTTCAGGACAACAAAATTCCGGTGATATGGCGGCCTTTGCATGAAGCGGCAGGAGGCTGGTTCTGGTGGGGAGCCAAAGGCGCAGCGCCCTGCAAAAAATTGTGGCAGGTAATGTTCGACCGTATGGTTAACCATCACGGATTGCACAACCTAATTTGGGTCTGGACCCGCGAACCGAATGACGATGCCTGGTATCCGGGCGACGAATATGTTGATATTGTTGGCCGCGACATATACAAAGAGGGCGATCACAGTTCCCAGATATTGGAATTTAATGACATGAACAGCCGTTACGGAGGGAAAAAAATGGTTACTATCAGCGAAAGCGGTTCATTTCCTGATGTCGATAATCTGGTAAAGGATGGAGCCGGGTGGTCATGGTTTATGCCCTGGAATGGTGATTTTACCCGTTCAGCCAAATACAATTCGCTCGATTTGTGGAAGAAAATGTTTGCCAGCGATTATGTGCTGACCCTCGACGAAATGCCCAACCTGAAAACCTATACAGCCACAAGCCTGATCCAGGATAAGATCAATTATTTACAGATCTATCCAACTTATTTTGATGAGACGATAAATATTCGTTCCTATAAGTTGATTCAAACCGTTTCCGTGTACAATCAGCTCGGAATTCCAATAAAAAAAATAAATCCTGAAGGTGGTAATGCGGTTATTTCATTTACCGGATTTCCTTCAGGAATGTACCTTGTGAAAGCAGATGATGAATCGGCAGTGAAGGTTTTTAAGAGATAAAAACAGTGTTCAGTCTCAGTAGTTTTAACTAATTAAACCTTATCAACATGAAAAACGGCACATTAACCATTATTTTTCTCTCCTTGATTTTAATAGTATCGACTGCTTTTGCCCAAAAAGCAACCGTAAAAATTTATCCTGAAATTAAAAGGCAGGTCATCAAATCCATCGGCGGAAATTATTGTCAGGCCAACTATTCGCAACACGCTGCTGATGCCATAGGCGATGAAACATTGCGTGAATTTCGCCCGACACATGTTCGCGTGGCCTTGCCCATGCGCCTGCGAAATGCAAAATTTGAAGATTACCGCGGTGCCAATTACACCAATCAGCCTTTGGTTGTTGAGGTTCTGGACGAACTGAAACGCATGAAAAGTGAATTTGGCGTGGTAAATTTCACCATTTCGGTTTGGGATGTTCCTGATGAATTTATTGCCGATCCAACGAGAACAGCACAAAGGGTCATCAAACCCGAATCGTACGATGAAGTTACCCGGATGCTAACCGACTTTTTCCTGAAAGCAAAACATGAATACGGTGTCGAAATAGATCAATTCTCGTTCAACGAATCAGACGGCGGTTATCAAATCATTTTTTCGCCGGAAGCAACCATCGCATTTGTGAAAAAAGCCGGGCAAAAATGGGCAGAAGCCGGTTTGAAAACCAAATTTTTGCTGGCCGACACCGCCCAAACCAAGGGAACAGTCGAATTCGCCACCCAAATCATGGCCGATAAATCGATCTGGAAATACCTCGGTCCGCTGAGTTTTCATTGCTGGTGGTCGGAAGACATTCCAAACAGTGAATTCGAGCGCATAGCCGGTTTCGGAAAAGCCTGGAACAAAGAAGTTTGGTGCGCCGAACTCGGGTTCGATGCCATGTCCTGGAAAATTAAAGGCATGAACAAAAGCTACGATTATGCATTGCGTTTCGCCAAAATTTCGCACCGGATGATAAAATACGCCGAAGTGGAAGTTTCGCTATACTGGACCTGGCAAAACAATTACGCCATCATGTCGGCTGACACGAAAGAAAAATACCCGTCGTATTACATTACCCGCCATCAAACCGAATTTATGAATACTGGCACACAAATAGTACATTCCACAAGTTCCGATCCTGAAATTCTTGCCATCAGTGCAATCCGCTCCGATGGAAGCAAGGTTTTGCAAATCATCAACATGAAAAAGGAAACAGTAACAATTGATGTGTCGGGTTTTGAATCACAAAAGATTGATGGGATTTCAACATCTGAAACCAATAATTGGGAAATACTGAAAAATGTGGCAAAACCGAAGAATGGCAAAACCGAATTTCAGGTAAAAGCACAATCGGTGAATACACTGGTATTTAATTGAGGCTAGGGATCTGGCTGCTAGCGGCTGGCTGCTGGCAACTGGCTTCTTGCATCTGCTTAAATGGTAAATTGTAAATTATCAAATTGTAAATTGTTTTCTGACTTCTAATAACACGACCATGAAAAACCTATTTCTCATTTTACTCGTTTGCATTGGATCAACGGTTCACGCAGTCGGGCCGCTTCCTTCTGATCCGAAGGCAACACCGGAAACGGTAAAACTGTATCAAAACATGCTGAAACTTCAGTACAAAGGAATGATGTTCGGACATCAGGATGCTTTTGCATACGGAACAAGTTGGTATGCCGAAGAAGGACGCTCCGATGTGAAAGACGTTTGCGGCGATCATCCGGCTATTTTTGGCTGGGAACTCGGACATCTCGAACTTGGCGACAAATACAGTCTCGACTCTGTATTTTTCGACAACATCATTAAAGGTATCAAAGATGTTCATCGGATCGGTGGAATCAACACTGTAAGCTGGCATTTCCGCAATGTGCTTACCGGCGGATCATCGTGGGATATCAGCTCAAAAAAGACAGTCGCATCCATGATCCCGGGCGGTGAAAAACATCAGGAGTATGTGCAATACCTCGAAAAACTTGCTGCTTTTATGCTCAGCCTGAAAACCGAAAAAGGAACATTCATCCCCATCCATTTCCGTCCGTTTCACGAGCATACCGGAAGCTGGTTCTGGTGGGGTAAAGATCTTTGTACGGTTGACGAATACAAAACCTTGTGGCGTTTTACGGTAAACTACCTGCGGAATGAAAAGAACATTCATCATTTACTTTATGGCTACTCAACCGATCGTTTTGCTTCCGATGAAGAATATTTGGAACGCTATCCGGGCGACGACCTGATTGATCTGATCGGATTCGATTTGTACGATCGCGGCCCGGAATACGCTGCCACATTGGGTAGTTGTGCCAAAATGGTAACGAAAATTGCTGCTGAAAAAGGTAAAATTGTTGCAGTAACCGAAGCCGGTGGTCCGATTAGCAAAAACCCGGAATGGTGGACAAAAACACTATTGGATGCACTTCGTCCATACAAATTATCGTATGTTTTGGTTTGGCGGAATGCATTCAACCAGCCTCCCAACGTAGCATTCGGACCTTACAAAGGTTGCCCCAGCGAAAAGGATTTTGTGAAATTCTACAACGATCCTAAAACGTTATTTTTGAAGGATATTAGATAGTTTGATAGTCAGGGTTTCACTTCAAGTGAAGCCCTGACTAAACAGAACTTCAAGTCACCCGCTCGCTAAAACCTCGAATCGCTCTTTCTGATCCGTTCACTTCAAATTCATCCTGTCAGCAGCTTCTCAAACAAAGGTTTGTAAACCGGTCCCTGTTGAGTCAGAATGCTTTCGTAAAGAACTATCCGATCGATTTCAACTGTTCCAAAAGAGAATTTCTTATAATCATTCAATAAAGAATCGAAAACTGTACGGTTTTCCAGGTATTTTATCCGAGCCAATGTCAGGTGCGGTTTCAGCGGTTTGTTATCAAAGAGAAAACCATTTTGGTGAAGCAAATCTCCAAATTGCTTGCGGCCAGGTATAAGTAATTGAATGTCTGTCAAACCCATCCACAAAATTTTTGGATTATTCGGATTGGGAAACACTCCCAGCCCAAACAATTCGGTTTTGAATGCTTCAATTCCAGTGAACGATTCTTCCATCAGATTTTGCAACAACCTAATTTTTGAAACGGTTGTATCACCCAGAAAAAACAAGGTAATGTGCCAGTTTTCAGGTTTGGTCCAGTTTAACTGATTGCTGTTCAGTTGCCGGTCGTTTTTCCAGATTCCGGCATACTGAATCGCTTTCGCCGAGTGGATTGGGACTCCAATGAAAAGACGCTTCATGTGATTTATTAAATTTCACCAATTTTCCTGAATAAACCGCAACTGTTTTTCCAGCATCGAAACCTTGTTCATTTCAAAGCCAGCTTTGCGGGCAGTTTCTATCGGGCTCGAGTAAATGTACTCAATTTCCATGGGGCGGCGAAAATCGTAGTCCAGTTTCATGCTGGGTGCGTAAGGTTTCATTTTGATGGTCATTTCAATCATTTGCTGTGCCAGCGATTCTTTCAGCGGAATACCGCAATGATTTGCGCCATGAATCACTTCCAGCATCAGTTCGCGCGACAATTCCCGGGTATTTTCATCGGCCATTAAACGGTTAGTTGTGGTATTCAAAACCACTGTCATTCCATTAAATGGAATGTTCCATACCAGTTTCTGCCAGCGCGCAAAGCGAAGGTCTGGAGAAAGATCAGCATGTATCCCGGCTGATTCAAAATCATTGACAACCTGTTTCAGGATTTCAGGATTGGAAACATTGTGCGAACCAAGAATCAGCTTTCCGTAATCGAGATGATGAATATGCCCCGGACCAACTTTGTTGGAACAAATAAATGCGAGTCCTCCCGCAATCTGAACTCCGGGCAATTGAGAAGAAAGTTCTTCCTCCAAACCGAGTCCGTTTTGCAACAGAATAACCAAACTTTCAGGATGAAGCAGCGGTTTAATCATTTCCGGTAATAAATGATTTCCGGTAGTTTTCAGGCAAATCAAAACTACATCGCAAACAGGTATTTGTCGGGTGCTTTGGTAAGCATTAACTTCAGGCAAATGAAAATTGCCATTGACCGAATCAACCCGAAGTCCATGTTTGCGAACATGCTCAAAATCGCTACGGAACAAAAAATGAACATTCTGGCCTGCATTTGCCAGCATTCCTCCGTAAAATCCACCCAAAGCGCCTGTTCCGATTACTCCGTATCTGATTGCCATATACCCGAATTTGATTTCTGTTTCAGGCAAAAATAACAACAAACATGCTGATGCAGTAGATACTTTTTGGATGGAAGCTTCAATCGTAACAAAAAGGTTACGCCAACGCTCGTCTGACCAAATATTTCAGAAGAATTCATTAGTTTCGTATCGTTTCAAAAATGTGATACATAAAAATCTTAACTAAATCAAAAATGAAAACGACACTTTTTTTATTCTTATTTATACTTGCCGGGCTTCCAATTCAGAATTTATCTGCACAGGAAACCAAACTACTACAATCGCCGGATGGCAAGCTTTCCATCATATTTCAATTAACCAAAGACGGTTTGCTCACTTATTCATTCAAGGCACACAAACAAACTGTGATAACAGAATCGTCAATGGGTTTTACTTCTGGAAATTCAATTTCAATACCTTCCGTTGGCTGGAAATTAGAAAACTCAGAACAAAAATCGATTATCTCGGTTTGGAAACCAGTGTGGGGAAAACGGTCGGTAGTGCCTGATGAATACAATCAATTAATCCTGAATTTGAAAGGCGCGAATACTTCTGAATTGCAGCATTTACGCATCGAAGCAAGGGCTTACAACGATGGTGTTGCATTCCGTTACAGTGTTCCGGCAGAAGAAAAAAATAGCTTAAAGCCTACTGCCGAATTAACCCGATATAATTTCGCCGGCGACTACACTGCATGGTTTTACAATGGCGAAAATCACAACATTGGTCCCGAAAAACTTTCGGAAAGCAATGGGAAACGATTGCCGGTAATGACCATCAAAGCCAGCGATAATTTGTATCTGGCCGTTCATGAAGCTGATCTGGCAACTGGCGATCCATTGGTTCTGCAAACAAAAATGGGCAGCACCAGCTTTTCGGTGGTTTCTGCTCCTGAAAAACTGGAAGCAGGCTACCAGTCGGCATGGCGGGTTATTCTATGCGGAAAAACTCCCGGAGCAATGGTAGATTCTCACCTGATCGAACTTTTAAACCCAGCAGCTGAAGGCGACTTCTCTTGGGTAAAACCCGGCGTGGCAGTCTGGGACTGGCGCATTGATGGTGCTCAAATTGATGGATTCACCTACACAATGAGTTATCCATCGTGGATAAGGATGGTTGATTTTGCAGCCGAAAATAATATTCGTTACCTCGTTTTGGATGCCAACTGGTATGGACCGGAACACGAAGCAAATTCCGATCCGGTGAAAGGCGATAAAGCCAATGATGTGCGAAAATTACTTCAGTACGGAAAAGAAAAAGGCGTTGGCATCTGGCTTTACCTGAACGATGTGGGTGGCCGTAAATTTCCGATTGAACAGACCTTGAAACAATACGGAGACTGGGGTGCTGCCGGCATTAAATACGGATTTATGAGAGGTAATCCGGCTGAAAAAAATACATGGACCCGCAAAATAACAAAACTATGTGCAGAGAATCATCTCCTTTGCGACTTCCACGACGGGCCGGTTCATCCTTACGGGCAGATGAGAACTTTCCCCAACGCCGTAACCCGTGAGTTTTGTCATGCCCAACTGGATGGTCATCATGTTTTTGTGCCTGAGACTTTTGTAACCACGGTTTTTGTAAATATGCTTGCCGGACCAATCGATATGAACAACGGGATGTTCGATCTTCGTCAGGGAAAAACAACACGGGTTGACGAAAATCAACCGGTTCCTTCCACCTTGGTTTCCGAAGCAGCACGCACCTTGATTGTTTTTTCAGGAGCAACCATTATTCCCGATATTCCGGAGTATTACCGCAAATATCCGGATTTACTGAAATTTATTGCGGCGCAAAAGATGCCATGGCAGGAAAGCAAAACGCTTTCAGGAGAAATTGGCGAATACATCGTAATGGCACGTCAGGCTGCCGATGGAGTTTGGCTGATTGGCGCTGCAACCGATGAGTCGCCCCGCGAACTGACTGTTCCCCTTAATTTTCTGAAGCGTGGAAAATATGAAGTAACCATTATTCAGGATGGCGAAAATGCACACTACCTAACCAATCGGGAAGTGCTAAAAACAGAGATGAAAATTGCCAATCGTAACGATCAGATTCAGGTAAAACTTACTGCCGGAGGAGGAGCCTGCCTTATTATTAAAACCTTGCCGGGAAAAGATTAAAGAAATCTGCCAGAACAATTGTGTTTCAAATTGGTTTTATTTATCAGTTTTGAACTAATTGCTGATAAACCATGAAAAACGACACATTTGTTCTTGAACAGATCTATTCCGCTCCCGTTGAAATCGTGTGGAGAGCCATCACCAGCAAGGAGGAAATGAAACAATGGTATTTCAACTTTAAGGAATTTGTTCCTGAAGTGGGTTTCGAATTCCAGTTTTGGGGTG
>JAUYEQ010000625.1 GCA_030691295.1 Bacteroidota bacterium | reverse complement strand
AATGCGGCTGACTTTTCAAGAGGTTTTTCAGTAAAAACTCTGTTTAAAACGATACGGGGAAAAAACGAGGCTTCTTTTCAATTAACAGGAGTGTGGTACCTTAACTTGCTGAAAAATAAGGTAACTTTCTCTGGCTTTGCTGATTTTTGGAAAGAAGACAATGATTTTAATTTCGACGGAACAAGAGATACAAAATTCACATTCCTTGCTGAACCACAATTGTGGTACAACTTCAACAAGAATTTCGCAGCTGGTGGCGAAGTTGAAATTGCTTCAAACTTTGCAGGACACAAAGGGTTAAAAGCTTGTCCTACCGTAGCATTGAAATACACTTTTTAAACTAACCAAATATGGACTTTCTAAACAAGTATTTCAAATTAGGTGAGAACAAAACGACTGTCAGAACAGAAGTTCTTGCGGGTTTAACCACTTTTATGACCATGGCCTATATTCTGGCCGTTAATCCTGACATACTGAGTGCAGCCGGAATGGACAAAGGGGCAGTGTTTACTGCAACCGCCCTTGCTTCACTGGTCGCTACATTGGTAATGGCGCTTTATGCCAAATTGCCTTTTGCGCTTGCGCCGGGCATGGGACTGAATGCGTTCTTTGCATTTACAGTCGTTTTAGGCATGGGTCATTCGTGGCAGTTTGCCTTAACCGCAGTTTTTCTTGAAGGATTGATCTTCATAGCTTTAACTGCATTCAATATCCGGGAAATGATTGTCAATTCGATCCCGAATAATATGAAACACGCCATTTCAGTGGGTATCGGGTTGTTCATTGCTTTTATTGGGTTAAAAAACGCAGGCATCATTGTTAGCAATCCTGCTACGTTTGTTGCGTTGGGCGATGTCACCAATCTCACCGACAATGCCGGTGCAGTAGTGGCACTTCTGGCGCTTGTACTCACAGGTGTTTTACTGGCATTAAAAGTAAAAGGCGCTTTGTTGATCGGTATCCTTGCCGGAACGGCTATTGGGTTGGCTTTTGGAGTCACACAGCTTCCAAGTTCATTCGATCTGACGCCTCCTTCGCTTAGCCCGATTTTCATGAAGTTTGAGTGGACTGAGGTATTGACCATTGATATGTTGATCGTGGTATTTACCTTCTTGTTTGTTGATATGTTTGATACGGTTGGTACTTTGATCGGAGTTTCGTCGAAAGCCAACATGCTTGATAAGGAAGGGCGCGTTCCACGTGTGAAACAAGCCCTGATGGCCGATGCGGTTGGAACTACATTTGGTGCAATGCTCGGAACTTCAACTGTTACAACTTATGTTGAAAGTGCAGCAGGCGTTTCAGAAGGTGGCCGTACTGGCTTAACTTCGCTAACTGTTGCCATCCTGTTTTTCTTTGCTTTGTTCCTTTCTCCAATTTTCCTGATGATTCCGGGTGCAGCAACAGCTCCTGCCTTGATCTTGGTTGGAGCAATGATGATGACACCTATCAAGAACATCGATTTTGACGATTATACCGAGTCAATCCCGGTATTTCTCACCATCATCATGATGCCGTTGACATATTCTATTTCTGAAGGTATTTTATTTGGCGTACTTTCGTATGTTATCCTGAAATTGCTGACCGGAAAATTCAAAGATATCACAGTCGTAACCGCTGTTCTGGCAGTTCTATTCCTGCTGAAGTTTTTGATGTAGGTTTACATTTGAAATTGAAATCATAAAAAGAGCTCTCCGGAAACGGGGGGCTTTTTTTATACGGTTTGTATGTAAATTGTAGGTACAAAAAAAGAGTTGCAAAATTTTACCTTTGCAACTCTTTAATAATCAGTGGAGAATATCGGAATCGAACCGATGACCTTTTGACTGCCAGTCAGAATATAGTACTTATATTTGCTATTCATTTATTAATCATTTACTATGTATATCAAGCTATAGCAAAGATATTATTTATGTTTGTTAATTGTTGTTGTATGCAAATTTTGTATCTTTGTATGCAAATGATATGCAAACTATTTTTCCCTAATAATTTTTTACGATGACAAACGAATACTTCATTTCAATTTTCTTAGATACCCGAAGGAAAAAGAAAAACAAAAAGTTTCCTGTTAAACTTAGGGTATTCACACCACAACCCAGAAAACAAAAACTATATCCAACAAAATTTGAATTCACGGAAGATGAGTTTGAAAATATTATGCATGGGAGTAAATCAAATAAAGAACTCCAGAACTCCAGATTAAAAATAAGTTCAGTTGAGAAACGAGCGATTGAAGTCGCTGAAAAACTAAATCACTTTAGTTTCGAAGCATTTGAGAAAAAATTGTTCGAAGGTAAGATTAATGAAACGAAGGACATCAAATACTATTTCAACCAAGCAATTGAACAATACAAACTAAATAAGCAAATCGGAACAGCTTCGAATTACGAATATAGTTTGAAATCTCTTTTAGATTTTCATAAGAAGGAAAATTTAACATTTCACACAATTACCCCCCAGTGGCTTAAAAACTATGAGAATTTTATAATTGATGAAAAGCATTGTAGCCCAACCACGGTTGGAATGTACTTACGACCATTAAGAGCAATATTCAACACTGCTATTTCAGAACAGATTATTGAAATCGAATATTACCCTTTTGGAAAGAAGAAATACAGCATACCAGCCCCCAAGAGCTTAAAAAAGGCATTATCAAAAGAACAGTTGAAAGCCCTTTTTACCACCCAACCTAAGACACCAGAACAGGAAAAGGCAAAAGCATTCTGGTTTTTTTCATATGCTTGTAATGGAATGAATATTAAAGACATTGCAAACCTTCAATACAAAGATATTTCGGGTGATACTCTTTCCTTTAGACGCGCGAAAACATCAAGCACAAATAAAAAACAAGCTCCAGTAATTGTATACTTAGAAAAATTTACGCTTTCGGTTATTGAAAAGTATGGGAATGAACAAACAGACCCCAGTACTTATGTATTTAGCATTATTGATCATTCCACAACCCCTGTTGAACAACACCGAGAATTGAAAAATTTCATTCGATATATCAACCAGCATTTTGTCAAATTTGCGAAAAGTATTGAGATTAACGAAAAGGTTAGCACGTATTGGGCAAGACATTCATTTGCCACCAGTGCTATAAGAAACGGAGCAAGTTTGGAGTATGTTAGCGAAGCATTAAGCCATAGCAACCTAAAAACAACAATCGGCTATTTTGCAGGGTTTGAAGACGAAAAGAAAAGAGAAATTGCCAAAAAGATAATGGATTTCTAAACACTTATACAACTATGCAACGATACAGGAGTAAGGATAATTAGGTCTTCAAAAAAACGTTCAGAAAATAATTCAAGGTTGTGCTATAAATATGGATAAGTCTAAATATGAATCGGCAATCAGGATTAGTCTCAAATAAAAAAATCATATTATCTTTATGATCAGATGGAAGACAAGAATTTAGAAAATATCATTCTCTACCTGTTTGTAGCTTGTGCCGCTGGGATTTTTGCAATCTTTGTGCGGCTATTCACAATCATGGTTGGCTTTGATGCTTTTACAGCGAATGTCTGTTTCTTCTTGGCTATTGTAGTTTCATTTTCCGTTTATTTGAGTATTCATGTGGTTTTACGGAGCTTATTGCTCCCCTGGATAGGCAAGATCATAGTCCTCATCCCATTTTTCAGACGTAGTATAAATGTTAAAAAACTAACTTTAGTCCAAAGCCTTGACATTAAAGCTGAGCCACAAGCGGAGTTACATTCAGCCAGCTTTGAAGAAATCAGAAAAGCGCATCAACTGACAGAAGAAAAGAAGCTAGATGAAACCCGGGCGACAGCCATCCTTTATACTCAAACCATATTTGCTCCATTTATTTTAGATCAGGATCTGAATCGATTGTGCCATTACATTGAGCTTTACTCCGAGAGAAAAGAATTAGTCCAAATTACTCCAATTAAAGTTAGCGACCAGATAAATACAACAGATGTTTACCATTTTGGATGGAACATATGGAACCATTTTCGCATTTCGGATCAATACGGAATGGCTATTTTCTTGAAAAAAGTATTTGCTCCTACACTCAAAGAGGTAAGTGATATAGAAACCATCAAGAAAAAATTAAGAATTCAAGACCAAAACTGCACAATCATACTGAATAGTAACCTTTTCAAGCAAGAATAATCACTGTCTATAAGTGTTTTTAAGGTGTTTTACAGGTGTCTATTAACACCAGTAAAACACCTTTTTTATTTGCACATAAACCATTAAAAAAATGAATATGTGTGCAGATAAAATTACATTCGACAAGTTACCCGAGGCGGTAGCTTTTCTCATTCAGGAAGTATCTCAAATCCGTGAGTTAGTTGAGAAAAACAAGCCACAATCCGTTGAAAAACGAAGACCTATTGAAATTGATGAAGCTTGCAGCTTTGTAAAGAAAGCCAAACCAACCATTTACGCCTTAGTTCGCAAAGGATTGATTCCATGCTATAAGAATGGGAAAAAGCTTTATTTCTTTGAGGATGAACTTATGCAATGGATATCGAATGGGAGAAAGAAAACAATCGATGAGATAAAAGCTGAAATTGAATCAGAACTATATCTAAAAAAGCCCCGCAGATCATTTGCGCATAGAAATTAGGTCTGTAAACTCAAAGTTATGGACACAAAAATTACAGCAAATGATATTATCAGCGAAGCCTTGAATTATGCAGACCAATCAATTGGCGCAGAATTTCCGGTGCACGTCTTTCCTGAAAAGGTACGGGAGATTATTTCTACAACTGGAGAGTGCCTTAATTTTCCAACCGATTACATTGCCTCTTCACTTTGCTTTGCTTTGTCGGTTGGAATTGGAAATACCCATGTTGCAAAACTTAAGGAAGGCTGGACCGAGCGTGCCATTTTATATTTAGCGCTCATTGGCCGTCCCGGAACGAATAAGAGTCATCCATTAAGCTTTGCCCTTCAACCGCTGTTTGAACACGATGCTGAGGAATCTGTAAAATTTAAGCATAAATATAAAGAGTATGAGGAATTGCTATCTCTCAGCAAGAAAGAGTTGGAAACGCAAGGAATCTCAACCTTTCCGGAGGAACCAGTTCTAAAAAAGTTTGTAGTTTCTGATGTAACGCCTGAATCTCTGGCTTTTATTCATGAGAACAACAAAAGAGGCATCTGTCTTTATTCTGATGAGTTAGCGTCCTGGTTTAAAAATTTCAATCGTTATACAAAAGGCTCGGAAGAACAGTTTTGGTTGTCTCTATACAACGGCAAACCCATTATTCTGGATAGACGCGGGGCAAAAAATTCTGTTTCCGTAAAGCGTTCATTTATTGGTGTAATTGGCACCATTCAACATGGGGTATTAAAAGAACTGGCCAAAGGTGAACGAAACCAGAATGGTTTTTTGGATCGCATTCTGTTTGTTTTACCCAAAAGCACGGAAAAGCAATATTGGAATCACCGACAGCTTCCACGAAACATCTTCCCTCTCTGGCACAACCTGATGAAAGAATTAATCAATCTGGATTACCAAGTGGATGAAAACGGAGATCCTGTTTCGCTTGAACTTCCTTTTGAAAATGAGGCCAAAGAGCAGCTTTATGCCTGGCAACGGAAAAATACTGATCTCTATAATACGGAAAGTAACGAAGATATGCTGGGTGTGTATAGCAAACTGGAAATTTATGCTGTCCGCTTTTGCCTGATATTGCAAATGGTCCGATGGCTTTGCCGGGAAGCAGAAAAAGAATGTATAGACTCGGTTAGTGTGCAGGGAGCAATTGAATTAGTTGAATATTTCCGGAAAACCGCTTCTAGGGTTCAATCTTTTATTGGATATACTACCCGATTGGAGCAGCTCCCTTCGGACAAAGTAAAACTTTATCATGCCCTCCCATACGACTTCTCAACTTCTGAAGGAATTAAGATTGCTACCAACTTTTCTATGTCGGAAGATGGATTCAAACGCTTTTTAAGCGATGCGAAAGAAAAACTGCTGGATAATTACAAACATGGATACTATCGGAAATTGATTTAGCGCATTTTCCGCACTATTCACACTTTGACATGTAAATCAAAGATATTCAAACAATTAAAAATTTATTAATCGCTGCATTTTCCCACTTTTTCAATTTCCAAAATTCGCAAAATTGCAATTTGGTGATTCATTTGCGCATTTTGAAAACGATATAAAGATCACAATATCAATATCTTGATTTTGAAAGTGTGGAAAGTGCGGATAATTTGAAGAATAATGAAAACACATAGATTTATATTAGAACCATACAAAGGTAAAACCACCCGCCACAATTGCCCATCCTGCAAAGAGAAAGGATGTTTTTCACGCTACATCGATAGCGACAAGATCATCGAATTCCCAGATCATGTCGGGCGTTGCAATCGCGAAAATAATTGCGGATACCACTTCCCTCCAAAACAATACTTTGAACAGAATCCTGAAAAAGCAGAGCTGATTCACGATTTTCCACCAAGGTCACAAAAAGTTCAGCAACAAAAACAGGTACCTGTCAGCTATATCGATATGTCCATAGTCAGCCGTAGTTTAACCCATTACGATCAAAATAAACTATGTGAGTTTTTGACTTCTGTTTTGGGTGATGAGCAGACTTTAAAACTGATGAAACAATACCGGGCGGGAACGGCAAACTATTGGCCTGGAGCAACAATTTTCTGGCAAACTGACTTATCAGGGAAAGTCCGTACAGGAAAAATTATGCTTTACGATCCATCAAACGGCAGACGGATCAAACAACCGCACAACCATATTTCATGGGTGCATTCCATGGTTGGCGGAAATGAATTTAATCTGAAACAATGCTTTTTTGGCGAGCATCTGTTGAATCAGAATAAGGCTCTTCCGATCGCTATTGTTGAAAGCGAAAAGAGTGCCTTAATCGCTTCGTGCTATCTTCCCGAATTTTGTTGGATCGCTTCAGGGGGTAAGCATGGCTGTTTCAGAGATGAAAATTTAAATGTTCTTGAAGGTCGTAAGATTGTTCTATTTCCCGATTTAGGTGCGTTTGATCAATGGAGCATCAAAGCAAATCAGATGAAGGAGCTTGGATACGAGGTTGAAATATTCGATTACCTGGAGCGAAATGCCTCAGCCCAACAACGTAGGGAAGGTTATGATATTGCAGATTTTCTGCTTCAGGTCCAACCCGAAGAATCCATTCTTCAACTGATGACAAACAAAAATCCACAACTCAAGAAACTAATTGAACACTTTGATTTGGTATTGGATCAGAGCTCTCCAATAGTTTCAACAACTCAATCTCACATACAAAAACAAAAAGGCATAAGACTCTGATCAGATCATTTGGCGATCTCTTTTAGTGTGGGTAGCAAGATACTATTATAAAAAGCAAATATTTTGAGAAGATTTTTGATGGAGAGAAAGAGTAAGTAATATGGGATCGTCTATTGGAGCAGCAATGCAAGAATAACAATAATCCGGGATCAAACCTTTCCGATCCCAATGCGAAACCGTCCTCAATGGATAACATTACTGAAATGTAACCCTATTGCAGAATGACGAATTATGAATAATTCTGAATAGGAACAAATAAGTAGAAATAGAAATAAATATTTTTAGATACAATCAGATATTCTATTCATTATTAATTACATACTTGCAATATTATGCTGTCAGTGTGGGGAGCAAGTTTGTGTTTCGGTCTGACCGAAACCTTGCTCTG
>JAUYEQ010000617.1 GCA_030691295.1 Bacteroidota bacterium | reverse complement strand
TGAATCATATTTTCCGCCAAAGCGACCAACGGTTTATCGACTTGCTGAATAAAGTGCGCGAAAACCGCATGGATGTGGAAACCCTTCAGGAATTAAACAAACGATACATTCCGGGCTTCAACCCTGAAGAAGATGAAGGATACATTACGCTCACTACCCACAATTACCAGTCGCAGCAAATCAACGATTTGAAACTGGGAAAGCTTAAAACCAAATCGTATAAATTTACTGCCGAAGTTGAGGGCGAATTTCCGGAGTACTCCTATCCTACCGATCCGGAGCTGGAATTAAAAGTTGGTGCGCAGGTGATGTTCGTTAAAAATGATTTGTCGCCCGAAAAACGTTTCTACAATGGCAAAATCGGTAAAATCATCAACATTGTTGACGGTGAAATTGAAGTGAGTTGCCCCGACGACCAGGAATCAATTGATGTCGAAAGAGTGGAATGGCAAAATGCCAAATACGCCCTGAATGAGACTACCCAGGAAATTGAAGAAGATGTAATTGGCAAGTTTATTCAGTACCCGCTGAAACTGGCATGGGCCATTACCATTCACAAAAGCCAGGGGCTCACGTTCGAAAAAGCGATTATTGATGCACGGGCTTCGTTTGCACACGGTCAGGTTTATGTGGCACTCAGCCGCTGCAAAACGCTCGAAGGATTGGTTTTGAGTTCTCCAATTGCTGATTACAGCGTAAAAAACGACACCACAGTTATCCAGTTTACCGATGATGTGGAAAGAAACCAACCAGGCCCTGCCGAACTTGAAAAATCGCGCAAAGAATACGTGCAGCAATTGCTCGGAGAATTGTTCGATTTCAAACCCATGCAGCGCCAGATTCAGTATTTGCTAAAACTGTGGGAAGAACATGCGGCTCAATTACTTGGTAACCTGAAAACCAATCTCCAAAGCATGACGATCCCGCTGCAAACCGAACTGATTAATGTGGCGGAAAAATTCGAAAATCAAATCAGACAACTGATTGCCACCGCACCCAATGCCGAAGAAAGTGAGCAACTTCAGGAACGGGTAAAAAAAGCTTCCGATTATTTCTCCGGAAAACTTTTTACCATTGTTGAACAGGCTTTTTCGGAAGCCACGTTTGATACCGACAACAAAGCCATCCGCAAAAGCTTCAACGATGCTGCCGATAAACTCCGGAAGGAAATAAACACGAAAAAAGTGTGCTTAGAATTGTGCAAAAACGGGTTCAGCATAAAAACCTACCTCGAAACCAAATCAAAAGCGGCCATCGAAATTCCTGAATCAAACTACAAAGGAAAGCCAACAGTCAGTTCGTCGTCGTTCACGATGCATCCTGAATTTTACAGCAAACTGAAGAAATGGCGCGACCAAAAATCGAACATCCTGAATGTTGAAATCGCGCGGATACTTCCGCAGAAAACACTGCTCGAAATCACTCAGACTTTACCTGCTTCAAGGGTCGGATTGAAAGCTGTAAAAGGAATGGGCGGAGCACGGTTGCAGCAATTTGGCAAGGAAATAATTGAATTGGTGATAGCCTACCGAAAACAAAAAGGAATGGATTTGCCAATTGGCGCCGAAAAAGAAGCAGAAAAAGCCGCGATGGACACCAAGCAAATCAGCTACGAATTGTATAAAAGCGGGAAGTCAATCCCTGAAATTGCATCGGAAAGAAATTTCGCGGCTTCGACCATCGAAGGGCATCTGGCCCATTACGTCGGGCTTGGAGAACTGGAAATATCCAAATTTGTTGAATCTGCGAAGGTTAAAGTGATTGCAGCTTATGTTGAGAAAAACCGGACGACACAGATAAACGAAATTCGATCTGCAATCGGCGAAAGCTACAGCTATTCTGAAATCCGGTTTGTAATCAAATATCTGGAGGCGAACCGATAAAAACTTTATGAACCTATTTGTACC
>JAUYEQ010000607.1 GCA_030691295.1 Bacteroidota bacterium | reverse complement strand
CTCGGCAAAAAACCTCTACGAACTGTTGAACAATCTTTTGCAATGGTCGCGGTCGCAAAGTGGACTTATTGAATTTAAGCCTCAGAAAATAGCACTGAAGGATACTTTCAACAATGCAATTGATTTATTCAGGGAAACTGCAGATGCTAAAAATATTGAGTTGGACTTTACATTTCCTCATAAGGAATTAGTGGTTTATGCCGATGGAAATATGCTCGATGCCGTTATGCGTAACCTGATAAGCAACGCACTTAAATTTACCAATCGTGGAGGCAAGGTTCATATAACTGCCGAAGCAATCGAAGAATTCACAATGATTAAAGTTACCGACAATGGTGTCGGACTTAGCTCTGAAATTCAGGAGCAATTGTTCAGGATTGACACGCACACCAGCACCTATGGCACACAAAATGAATCAGGTACCGGATTAGGACTGATTCTTGTCAGTGAATTTGTTGCAAAACATGGCGGTAAGATTGGTGTAGAAAGTATCAAAGGTAAAGGCAGCACCTTTTATTTCACAGTTCCCTTAATGACCACCAAATGACAATTAAATGACTTTATCTGGTCACCACAATTATTTCAGTTCCTTCCAGTCCCGCCGATTCCGCCTTAAGTTTTATTTCACCGACTGTTCCTGAAGGTCGTAAAATAATCAGACATTTCCCTTTGAAACTGCTTACTTCCGGTTTACGGAAACTTTTTACATCCTTTGGATTTCCATTTTCAACGGCAGCCAATTCTCCGGCTCCATCAACTTTAAACTGAACAGGCACAACAGCATCGGGTACCAGATTCCCTGCATCGTCGGTAATTTCAACAGTTACATACGAAAGGTCGTTGCGACTGGCTTTTAATTCCGAACGATCGGCAGTCAAACGGATTTTGGCTGGCTGACCAGTGGTTTTCAGAATTTTGGTTGCCATTTCTTTTCCGTCTTTCAGTGCAATTGCTTTCAGTTCACCAGCTTCGTAAGGTACATTAAATGTCGCAGTCAGTTTGGTTTCAGCCGAAACCGGTTTGGTACCAATCACTTTCCCATTCAGTTCCAGCCTGATTTCAGGATAATTGGAATAAACGTTTACCTGAAGTTTCCGGCTTTCGCTGCCCGCCCAGTTCCAGCTTTGGTGTTCGTCTGGCCAACCCCACATACTCACCAGTTCCTTCTTTCCTGAAGGGATTGGAGCGTGGACTGCCATTTCCAGGTTGCTGATTTTCCAAACCACATCACGGAAATACGACTGCGGTTTTTTGAAACCGCAAATGTCGATGTCGCCGCAATTGGCATTGTACCAAGGCCAGCCCGGAGAGAATTGAGGTTTTGTATCAGGAGTTGCGATCAGCGAATGTCCGATACCTGCTTCGCCCAAATAATCCATCGAAGTCCAGATAAAGTCGCCCAGAATGTAAGGATGTTTTTCAACCATCTGCCAGTTCTCGAAGGCTTCCTTTGCCAGCGATTCAGTGCCGATCATCATCCTTTCAGGATATTTTTTGTGATCGTTTTCATACTCGCGCCACAGGTAATTGTACCCGGCCACATCTTGCAATTCCAGCGCGGGTTGCGCATATTCCCATGTTTTACCCGGATTGTCCCAGAACGAGCAGATAGCAGCGGTTATCGGCCGGGTTGTGTCCAAAGACTTGATGATGTTGCTTAAATTTTTGGTGATCAGCAATCCGGCAGAATCGGCTCTTTCTTTAATTTCGTTGCCAATGCTCCAAATGATTACTGAAGGGTGGTTTCGGTCGCGCAAAATCATGGATTCCAGATCTGTCTTGTGAAACCGATCGAAATAATTGCTGTAATCATCCGGGTTTTTGGGGAGTTGCCATTGGTCGAAGGCTTCGTTGATCACCAAAATTCCCAACCGGTCGCAAGCATCCAGAAATTGTGCTGAAGGCAGATTGTGACTCGTACGAATGGCATTGAAGCCGAATTGTTTCATCAGTTCAACGCGGCGTTCTTCGGCACGGTCGATGGCGGCAGAACCTAGCGGGCCATTGTCGTGGTGCATACAACCGCCTTTCAAAAGAACACGTTTGCCATTCAGTAAAAAGCCTTTTTCAGCACTGAATTCAATGGAACGGATTCCTAATGTGGTGGTTTGCTGATCGACCATATCGCCATTAAAACTAACCTCGGTAACAACCTGATAAAGTTTAGGCAATTCGATCGACCAAAGTTCAGGATATAGAACTTCGAACAGTTGCTCTGTCTCAACTTTAGAATCTTTCAAGGGATCAATGGTCGTTTTTGCCTCGCTGATTAATTGTCCTTCAGGAGAAATAAGGCGGGAGTTAATATTTAATTTTCCGGTTTTGGCAGATTCGTTTTCAATCTTAATTTTAAGCTTGACAAAAGCTCTTTTGGCGCTCACTTCCGGAGTAGTCACAGAAATTCCCCAAATCGGAATGTATACTTTTTCTGTCGAAATCAGTTTAACATGCCGGTAAATGCCCGACCCACTGTACCAACGGCTGTTTTTCCCGTTGTTGTTCACTTTAACTGCCAGAATGTTTGGTTCGCCGGCTGGTTTCAGATGCGATGTCAGGTCGTAATAAAAGGGAGTGTATCCATAAGGGTGAACGCCCAGGGATTGGCCATTAATCCAGACTTCCGAATTCATGTAAACGCCATCAAACAGGATTTGCACTTTTTTTCCTTCCGATGACTGATCGAGTGTGAATGTCTTTCGATACCAGCCAACTCCGCCAATTACATGTCCGGTTGAACCTTTGCCGGGGCTATCTTCAGAAAATGGGCCGATCTGATTTTTACCTTCTGCCGCAGGCAAATCTTCGATGCTCCAGTCGTGCGGCAAATCAACAGTTCGCCATTGCGAATCGTCGAAAACAACCGAATCGGCATGAGGCGCATTGCCTAAATTGAATTTCCAGTTGGTATCAAAATTCTGTTCGCGATTGGTTAAATCCGGTTTTGCAGTATTGCACGAAACGAATACAATTGAAATGAAAAAAATGATGCTTATTTGTGTCAGTTTCAGATAGACTTGGTTGAAAACGTTTGGGTTTTTCATGGTTTGGTTGAGTTTGATTATAGTAGAAGTTTCAATTCCGCAAATTTTAATTCTAAGCGTCTTTTCGAGAGTAAAGCTTTTTTAAGTAGTTACAATGGAATAATTACAGGATGAAAAATAGAACGCGGATCAAATATGATTTAGCGGATCAAAACGGATTTATAATACTTCGTATTTGATTTTTTTAAGGCACCCTTTTATAAATTATACTTCATCCATTTAATGCTTTTTTATATCCGTTTCCAATTTATTGAAAAAAATCGGTTGTTAATCCGCTAAACTCGCTTAAATCAGCGTTCTGTTTTTTTTTTATATTATTCGAAATGGATTATTCATCAATATTTTATCTGCTTCATTAATTTATCTTGAAAAATTTCATATCCATCACTTCTTTCAATCCCTTTGGTAATTCTTCGTCATCTTCCGGAAGATTGATTTTCGGATCTGTCAAAATTGCCTGTTTGTCTTCAGGAAAAGCGAGCGGTACTTTTCTGTTGGTTGACCATACCTGATTTTCGGCAAACGTTGCACCTGTATATCTGCCATTCGCGAATGAAACTGAATGACCGGTCAGCAGAAAAATATTGTTTCTGAAATTGAATCCGGGATAATCGCCCGGTTCAAAGCTGGCAGCATGACCATAACAATTGACCACTGTATTTTCATAAATCTGGCAATCCGACATCGTTTCGGGCGCTCCATTTGCAATCCATACATGGATACCGGCCTGTCCGTTTTTTCGTCCGTCGTTGTAGCTGATGTTGTTGCGTACAATGTTGTTTTTCCAGACAGAAGCTTCAAAATACTGGAACAACCCGTATCCGGCGCCTTCGTTGTTGGCCGAAAAGTTATGCTGCATTATCGAGTTGGTCATTCCGCCATCGAAATCGAAACCACCGCCATCTTTTCCTTTTTCTGAAGTGAAATTGTTGTGCGAATAACAATATTGAATGGTGATGCTGTCGCTTTGGTAGGCCCAGATGCCAACAGGACCGTTGCCTTCGCGTGGCATGTCCCAACCGTTGCCCATCGCTTCGCAGTATTCAATCGTTCCGTTGGTAACGCCACCAATCAGGATACCATTTCCGGAGTGATTGTCCAAAACTGCCGGACAACCCGGATTGTTTTCGGCTACACAGTTGGCAATATAAAGGTTCCTGAAAGTTTTATCTCCTGATCCTTCCAATCCACCGGCATCCTGTCCGTCAGATTCTACATTGATGCCCGAAAAACCATTGTCGTGCGCATAAACATTGGTGATCCTAAGGTTCTGTCCACCAACCGCTTTCACACCCGACCATAAAAAACCGCTGGCTTCGAGGCTGTCGATAACACAATTTTGTGTGTTGCGAAATTCGACTCCGCTGCCGGTATTTCCAGTCAACCGGCCACTCCCGATAACGATCAGGTTTTTTACATGAAGCCATGCGCAACTGTCTGCCAGTATGGAATTTTCAACTCCACCGTTGATTGTCGCGCGTCCGTTTCCATAAGATCCAATTACAATGGGCAGTTCTTTTGTACCAGCCAGTCCCGATAATCTGAGTGTTCCCTCAAATGTTTGTCCTCCTGCGAATAACACGGAATTACCAGGCAGAAGTTGGAGCGAATCGACCCTCTCGATTGTTTTGAAAGGTTTTTTCAGCGTTCCTTTATTGGTGTCATCGCCCGTTTGTGAGTTTACATAGTAGATTGTTTGAGGGGTGCACCCAATCAGAAACAGCATAAATACAGCGAATAGTTGATTCAAAGACTTTGGATATTGCATGGCTAATTTTTGATTAATATTTGTTCAAACAGAAAATCTGTCATTCGCTGCAAGGTAGGCAAAAAATCGGGCTTGCTCACCGGTCAGTCGCAGCAGTGGTTGTTCTACCACTTATCTGTCCGAAACGGAGCCAGTGGCAATCCTTCTGAACTGAAAACATCTGGCATTGAGGTGTCGTCGAAACAAAAACGGGCAGCCACCGGAGTTTTCACCAATTTGGAAGAAAGTAATACTGTGTTTCCCTCAATTTTGGCAGAGGCTTCAATGAATTTCTGATCGTCGCCTGCAATCAGAAATTTTGCGGGAGTTTTTCCTGTCGATTTCAAGCCTGCAGCGGCATTGCTGAAAGTGATGCGCATTTTGTCTTTTTCGACTTTCATCGATTCAAAAGACGGGCTTTTGTATGCGCCAACATTTTGTTTGTATGTTTCGGCCAAAGCATAATTTGCAAGTCGTTTGCCAACATCCAGCTTGTTTCGCGGGTGAATATCCTTGATGTTGTCAACCAGATCGGAAATAACGACCATTCCGGTATTTGGAACATTTTTGGTAACCAGTTCCTGCTGTTCGCGCAGGTATTCCGAAGTTCCCTGATCTCCGTAGGTATATGGTGCGATTTGAACCTGATAGAACGGAAAATCCTTTTTGAAATCGGTACGCCAGTTTTCGATCAGGGATTTCATCAGTTTTGAATAGATCTGGTAATTTCCGCAGTTCGATTCGCCTTGATACCAAATGGCGCCTGCGATTCCATAGGGAACAACGGGAGCGATCATTGAATTGTACAATGCACCTGCTGTCCCCGGCCACCAGTCAAAATTTTCCTTGTATTTGGCTTTGTTTAGTTCAGGATTATTTTCGATGCGACTTTTTTCGATCCAAACTTCAGCGGGAGTCCCGCCCCACGCCGAAACGATGATACCAACCGGAACATTCAGTTTTTGCTGTAACTCGCGTGCGAAAAAATAGCCAATTGCACTGGTTGAGCGCATTGTTTCAGGAGTACAAACAGCCCAGGATGCGTAGCAGGTTTGCTGAGGAAATTCGGCGCCAATTTTCTGAACGTGAAAAATGCGGATATCCGGATGATTCGCTTTTGCCGCTTCTTCTTCACCATTATTGATTTTGGCGTTTACGCTCCATTCCATGTTCGACTGACCGCTGCAAATCCAGACTTCGCCCAGCATTACATTTTTCAGTTCAACTTTGCCGTTTCCCAAGATCTGAATGGAGTAGGGGCCTCCGGCTGCAATGGTTTTGATGGTAGTTTCCCATTTGGAAGAATTGTTTGCCTTTACTTTTACAGTGTCTTTGGAATTCCAGCTTGTCACAATTTTTACGGTTTCGCCCGGATCGGACCAACCCCAAATGGCAACATCAGAATTTTGTTGCAGCACCATGTTATCGGCAAATACCGATGGGAGAATGATTTTCGCGAACATGTTTGTGGTGAATACGAATAGAATCAATAAGGTTAAAAAGAGTTGTTTCATTGTTGATATTTTTAGTTTAGTTATTTGTCATATTGATTTCTATTTCAAAACATATTCTATTCCGTCCGAATCAGGACTTTTGCTTTGATAGGGCATTTTTCCGCGGACGGTGAATTCATTTTCGATGTTTTTTCTACAAATATTTTGCACCTCTGGTGCTGCTTCTGCCATAAATATTCATTTGTCATTTAGAATTCATTTTCATGGGCGGTCACATCAGGCGCGGGCGATCACAAAGGTCGCCCCTACAAATTCCATTTATCTTTCCAATAAAACTTTGGGGCATTGCCTTCGAATACAATGGGTAACCAAACATATCGGCCATCAATCGGATTGTCGGGTGTCCAGCGGTCGCCCATGTAAATGTAACTGTCTTTTTTACCCTGAACCTTCAATACAAAGGTGCTTTGTGAATGGAAAGTAAGTTCCGAATCTTTACCAATTGCCGGATTTCCAAGTTCAGTCCATGTTCCGAAAATCTCGTCAGCTACTGCAGAGCGGGCTGCATTGGGATCCCAACCAGTGCAATCGGAGGCGATGATGTAATATTTGCCGTTGCGTTTAAAAAGTGCAGCACCTTCCATGTATCGTCCCGGAAAAACGCGGAAATATTTTCCGGAGTACGATTGATAATCGTCGGTGAGTTTTGAAATGTGCGTGGAGCTGTTTTCTTCTGAAGAATAAATGTGATAGGCTGAACCATCGTCATCGACAAACAAGTTCATGTCGCGGGCCATTTGTCCACCTATGAAATCGCGGCCTAAAATATTTACAGAATCAACGTGTGCAGGCAAACATCCTTTCCCGCCGCAATAATGGGGTTTAACCCAATCAGCAACCTTTTTTTTATGAAAAGACTGAACATTGACCGGCCAGTAACCGGCGTTTGGCCGGAAGCTTTTCAGGAAAATAAACGGGCCTGTTGGATGATCGCTGACGGCAACACCGCTGCGGGCGGCATCGTACCCTTTGCCTTTCAATTCGAGATGAAACCACATCACGAACTTTTTGGTTTTTGCGTTGTAAATCACCTTCGGACGCTCCAGGATGCAACCTTTGGCAATATCACTTTCAGGATTGGTTTCGTCCACTTTCAGGGCAATTCCTTCGTTTTTCCAATTATACAAATCGTTCGACGAATAACAGCCAACACCCACCTGTGCGGTGTTCCCAATTTTTC
Organism: Bacteroidota bacterium; assembly: GCA_030691295.1. Classification (GTDB taxonomy): domain Bacteria; phylum Bacteroidota; class Bacteroidia; order Bacteroidales; family Prolixibacteraceae; genus Aquipluma. The sequence continues at coordinate 3,616 of JAUYEQ010000607.1, read as the reverse complement.
CGGCGATTTTATGTTCGCCATACCAGTAGTAAACGCCTTCGTGGTATAACACTCCGCCGCCGTGGGCATTGATATGGGTCCCGGTATTGTCTTTCCAGATTTCTCCGGGAATAATTTGTTGGGATGACTGTGCTTTCAGGATAAATGCACAAAAAAAAGCAAGTAAAAAGAGTTGAAACTTTCTGGCCATTTGTATTTGGTTCGGTTATTTGGAACCGTAAAGTTAAAAGCTTCGGACGAAAAGACAATTATTTACATGATCAGTTTGTGGGTTAATTTTTTGCCATCAATTACAATGTTCAGAATATAAGTACCAAAAGCCAGCTTGCCGGGATCGAATTCGTAACTGGCTTCGGAAGTGGTGGTTTTGTGTAGGACTGTACCTTTAATATCGTTCAGTGCAATTTGAATTTCCTGACGGTTATTTTGCCCGGATTCTATGCGGATTTTATTTGAGTTGGGTATCTGAATTATTTTAACACCTGACAGAATTTTGCTGTCATTGATTCCCGTGGTATTTCCAACCACACGGTATATCTTTCCGCTTCCTCTTCCGGCAACATAAAGTTTACCATCGGAACCTTCGCCAAATGTGCTGAAATTGTTGCCGGTAAACCGACCGAAATCTTCTTTAACCCAATTCTCTCCGACTTTGTGCAAGGTCCAGATCCTGTCGGAACAATAATCAGCAAAAAAATAATGCCCGTAATATGCTGAAGATACATCGCCCCGGTAAACATTGCCTCCGGTTACAGAGCATTCGGTTCCTTGCGGATAAGTGTAAACCGGAAATGTTAAAGTTGATGCCGCTGCACATCCTGAAGTATTGTAGGTCTGATTGCCTTCGTAGCATCGCCATCCGTAGTTTTCACCACCCAGGCTGGTAGCAGCCTGAAAGTTGACCTCTTCCACCGCATTTTGTCCAACATCGGCAATCCACATATCGCCGGTGAGCCGGTCGAAGCTGAACTTCCAGGGGTTTCGCAATCCCAGCGACCATATTTCGGGCAAGGTGGTGGAACTGTTGAAAAATGGATTTGTAGTTGGGACGGAATATGGATTTCCATTGTTAATGTCGATCCTGAGCATTTTACCCAGAAGGGTCATCGGGTTCTGTGAGCGGTTGCCTGGATCGCCTGATGAACCACCATCGCCGAGACCAATGTATAAATATCCATCGGGACCAAAACACAAAGTTCCCCCGTTATGGTTTGAATATGGCTGCGTGATGGTCATTATCTTCAACTCGCTGGTTGGATCGGCAATTTCAGGATTACCCGAATTTACTTTAAACCTTGAAATGTTTGTAATGTCACCGGGGCCGACATAATTTACGTAAAAAAAACCGTTTGTTTTATAATCAGGGTGGAAAGCAAGGCCCAGCAAGCCACGTTCACCTCCGAAAGTTACCCTGTCATGAATATCGAGAAAAGGCTGCGTTCTTACGATACCGTCGGAATCAACAATCCGGATATAGCCGGCCTGATCGACCACAAACAATCGGTTGTCGCCCGCATTTGTGATGCAAACCGTACTGCTTAATCCTGAAGCAAAAAGCTCCATGTTTTCCGCATTGTTTTCAGATTGTGTTTTTTGACAACCAGCGGTACTGAATATCAGTATGAAAAACAATATTGAAATTATCCGTTGAAGTGGTTTCATCGCATTGGATTTTAATTGTTGATTACAGGATTAACAAACCGAATGCGGAAATTGTTGGAGGAATGAAGATGCCAGCTGATAAGGAATATTATTTCCTTATCAACACCACCCAATCTCTTCCATCATTTACCAATGGCATTCCCAGCGAAACTTTTCCACCGCCATTGAGCGTTTTTAAGGTTCCATCCTGAAGTTTTCCTCCGATTCGCGGGTTAAACCATTTGATACTGAATTTTCCGGCAGGCAAGGCGATTGTCGTTTGTTCTGCTTTTGGGAGATAAACTACATAAACTTCTCCTGATTTGGCAAAACAAAAAGCATTGGCCTGACTGACCAGTTCGTTGGCAGCGTTCATTTGGGCAAGCGGTAAGTTATTCAGGAAAAAGTCGGTGGCAATTTTGGTTTGTTTCCACCATAGTTCGCGGCTGCGGAAATCTTCACACATCAGATCGTTGTGCGGGTAGCGGTAGCCAAAATACCATTCGGCACCAGCGGCTCCGGCCATCAGGCTGCCCCATAAAGCGTAATTACGAACAGTATCGTGCTGCGCATCAAATTCATCAGGCATTACGCCTTTGTGTGCCGGGCCAAGTTCGTCGAACATCACCACCCATGGCTTTTTTGTTTTGGCCGATTCGTTGATAAAATGAGTGATTCGTGCATTTACTGGTTGAACATTGTGAATCTGCATAGACGGTCCGTCAAGCGATTCAAATCCCAGCAGCGGATTGAGCACCATGTCCTGATGTTTGTCGTCGGCATGGGTATGAACAACCACAAAATTCGGATAAGGATTGATGTATTTCAGGTAGTTGGCCATGTCTTTGCGCATCTGATCTGTTTGAGCAACCGGTGTCCAGTCGGCAGGCCCGTTTTCTTCGCCCAGGTTCCAGGTAACGGCCAGATGATGGCCAAAACGTGCCACCAGTTCGCGTAAATATACTTTTCGCTGAACGTTTGTGTGTCCGCCATCGAGCAAACATTCGTTTTCAGTTTCCTGAAGTACGAAATGAATCATCATTCCCAAACGATCCATGTGATTAAAAACAATGTCCCACTGTGCCAGTTTCGAACAGTCGAAACGATATCGCTCATTGTGATCGGCATACGGCCACACATCCTTTCCATCGCCCTGAATGTTCATTGTGAGCATGTATTGCGAGTTCACACCCTGCGAAGCCAGATAATTCAGCGCTCCAATAATACCTTTGCCTTTTCCGCCCTGCCAGGTCGGATCGCCAGCTTTCCAGTCTTTGATATGCGTTTCGTATTTGTGACAGCTTTCCTTTGGATTGGCTTCCCCTTCGCGGAAAATAGCTTTACTTCCGTAGCGGTAAGTCTGGTCAAAATCGACATAAGCCAGAAAATTTTCAGGACTGTCGGCTCCGTTTTTCAGGAAATATTCGCCTGTTTCGCTGAATTTCAGGTAGCGTTCTCCTACATATTCAACCCTGCCTTTGGAGAGGAAACCCGGAGCATTTTTATCGGTTTCTGTAATTTTAAATGTGCCTGATGTGCCGTTGGGAGCCAATGCTTGCCCTTCACTTGCCTCATCACTGATCGAAATATCTTTTCCGCTTCGGAATGAAACCAGGTATTTCCAGGTCCCGGTTTCATCGGGCACGAAATTTACCTGCCATTTATTTCCTGAAATTGCACCGGTTTCGGCTGCACGCCCATCAGCAGCAAAAAATCCGGGAATTTTATATGCCTTATTTCCATTGGTGAAGGTTACTTCGAGCCGGTAATCGAGAAAAGGATTGGGATTGAAATCTGTTTCGCTGCACTGAGGGCCCTCAAAAATAAACCGGAGTGTATGCCACTTTTTTAATCTGCCTTCTACAACAGGTGTAGTGATTGATTGTGAATACAGGTTTGATGACAGTAGAAACGACAGAATAATGAATAAGGTAAGTTGTTTCATAACTGATCTGTTTTGGTTAGCGTTTGTCTC
>JAUYEQ010000601.1 GCA_030691295.1 Bacteroidota bacterium | reverse complement strand
TTTGCCGTCTGCTTTAGCTGACGGACATGTTTTAATCCTGATTTTAAAAATTGATGTTCAAGAAAAAATACCTTATTCGCTCTTTATTGTTCCTACTGACATTACTGCTTCTTGCAGTCATGCTGTCGCCTTTGTCTCGCTTTAACAAACCCTGTTCAACGGTTGTGCTTGCTGCTGATGGGCAATTGCTGGGTGCCCGGATTGCTGCTGATGGACAATGGCGGTTTCCTTCCAACGATACCGTTCCTGAGAAATTTAAAACCTGTATCATTCAGTTTGAAGATCAGTATTTCCAGTATCATCCTGGAATAAATTTCTTTGCAATTGGCCGGGCGGTTGTGCAAAATACAAAAGCAAAAAAAGTGGTAAGCGGCGGAAGTACCATCACCATGCAGGTGGCGCGCATGGCCGGAAACGGACGAAAAAGAACCATCACCAATAAGCTGATTGAAATTCTGTCGGCCTTGAAACTGGAATTGTTGTACAGCAAAAAGTCGATTCTTTCATTGTATGCTTCCAACGCGCCATTCGGTGGAAATCTGGTTGGCATTGACGCAGCCTGCTGGCGGTATTTCGGACACAGCGCTTCCCGTTTGTCATGGGCCGAAGCTGCTACGCTGGCGGTATTGCCAAATGCGCCATCGCTTATTTTTCCCGGAACCAATGATCAGAAATTGAAAATCAAGCGCGACAAACTGCTGAAGGAACTTTTAAGCCGGGAAATCATCGATTCGCTGGATTGTGAATTGGCCATTGATGAAGTCCTTCCGGAGAAACCTTTTGCGCTGCCAGACCATTCGTTTCACCTGACCGAACGCCTTAAAAAAACGAATTCCGGAGAGCTGATCACTACAGGCATTCACTACCAATTGCAGCAGCAAGTTGTTGATTTGGTGCGCGAACATAGCAGCCAGCTTGCATCGCAGCATATTTTCAATGCTTCAGCCATTGTGATTGATGTTAGAACCAATCAGGTGCGGGCATACATTGGCAATTCTCCGGCCAACACGCTGGGTACATTCAACAATCAGGTGGATATGATCAGCTCGCCACGCAGTACTGGCAGCATTCTTAAACCTTTTTTGTATGTGCCCATGCTTTCCGACGGCGAAATGCTTCCCAATTCGTTGCTACCCGACATTCCGGTTTATCTTTCAGGATATGCGCCTAAGAATTTCGACTACACTTTTCATGGGGCGGTGCCCGCGTCGCAGGCTTTGTCGTGGTCGCTGAATATTCCGGCAATTTACATGTTGAAGCGTTACGGAATCGACCGTTTTTTGGACAAGCTGAAACAATTTGGGTTCACTTCATTCAATAAAAGTTCCGATCATTACGGACTTTCGCTTATTCTTGGCGGCGGGGAAACTTCGCTTTGGGAATTGTGCTCCGCTTACTCCGGATTTTCACGCACATTAAATAACTACAATCTTCATCATCTGTATTACAAGGAAAATTTTGAAATTCCATCACTGATTCCTTCCCAACAAACCAATCAGTTGACACAGCAGGAAAGCGTTGCCGATGCCGATGCCATTTGGTTTACATTTCAGGCATTGCTAGAAGTAAACCGGCCGGAAGGACAATCGGGATGGGAGAATTTTCAATCGTCGCGCCAGGTTGCGTGGAAAACCGGCACCAGCTTTGGGTTTCGTGATGCCTGGGCCATTGCAACCACGCCCGATTATGTGGTCGGTGTTTGGGCGGGCAACTCGAACGGCGAAGGAAGACCGGGATTGACAGGCGTTACCGCTGCAGCCCCATTGCTTTTTAATATCCTGAATTTGTTGCCTGAATCGGCTCCACATCCGCAACCTGACGGCGAAATCAACTTTGCCGAAGTTTGCAGCCACAGCGGATACAGGGTAGGAAAAAATTGTCCGGAAAGTAAAACGGTGGCCATTCCTGAAAAGGGACTGAAAACCGAACCATGCCCTTATTGTCAGTCTATCAAAATCGTACAGAATCCGTCAGAAGAAAACAATAACCTCAATGTTCTTGCTGAAGTGAGCGTTGAAAAATGGTTTGTTTTGCCTCCGGCCATGGAGTTTTATTTCAGGAAATACAATCCTTCGTATTTATCAGTGCCGGTCAATTCAATTTCAGGAAAAGGCGAACAGCAGGTGATGGAATTTATTTACCCCGGCTCCAACGACAAGATCTACATTCCCCGAACGGTGGACGGGAAACGAGGAAACGTAGTGTTCGAAGTGGCGCATCGCGAAGCTTCGGTGAAAATTTTCTGGCATCTCGACAACCAATACATTGGAACCACAAGTTACATTCATCAGAAAGAACTTTCCCCATCCATCGGTCAGCACCTGATTACCTTGACTGACGAACACGGAAACACGCTCAAACGTTTATTTACGATACTGAATTAAAGCTTATAATTTCGTAAATTTGTGCAAAATCACCAAAATATGAAAAGGGTAATAATTGTCCGACATGCTAAATCAGTTCCGTATGGTTACGACGATGATTTTAACCGCGACCTGACGGAACGGGGAGTCAACGATGCTGATAAAATCAGTTCCCGACTTAAAGAAATGAGAATCAATGCGGATTTGGTAATTGCCAGTCCTGCAACCAGAACCATGCACACTGCCAAAATTTTCTGTATGAATCTCGGATTTGAGGTCAAATCAATCAGGCAGGAACCCACTTTTTATGAAGGGATGACTACGCATGATTTTGTCGATTTGGTTCAGGAATTACCGGAAGAAGCTCAAACCGTTTTTGTTTTTG
>JAUYEQ010000599.1 GCA_030691295.1 Bacteroidota bacterium | reverse complement strand
AGTACAATTTCTTCTTTCGTCTTCATAAAATCATTGACTATTTGATTATTTACCATTTACCAATTATTCACTACAAGTAGCATTTAATGGTAAATTGTAAATAGTTTATTGGTTAATTTCCTTTTTCTACAAACTTTTATTCGTTATTTTGACTTCGGATTTAACACAAAAATACAAACTTTGTTGGCTTCATCATGCAAAAATTGAATTTGCCCGAATATTCTTTCAGGATTAAAACGACCGAAGGTAAATCCTACATTTTTGATTCGCTCCGGAAAAAGTACGTGCGGCTTACTCCGGAAGAATGGGTGCGGCAGAATTTTGCTCAGTTCCTGATTGCTGAAAAGAATTATTCAGTGTCGCTGATTACTGTTGAAGCCGCTGTTAAAGTGAACGGCAATCCGCAACGGGCCGACCTGGTTGTTTTCGACCGCTCCGGAAATCCTGCACTGGTGGCAGAATTCAAGGCTCCTGAAATAAAAATCAGTCAGCAAACTTTCGACCAGATTGTGAGGTACAACATGCAACTGAAAGTCAAATTTCTGATTGTCAGCAACGGATTGGATCATTTTTGCTGCCAAATTAACTATGCCGATAACTCGTATGCTTTCCTTCCTGAAATACCTGATTTTACCGATTTGCTTATTTAGCCCATCTCGTAAATCCCTGCGAAATTGCTTCGGTATTTATTTCCCGTATATTTGCAACCTGAAACTTATCCAAAATAGTATGCCCTTTTCATCATTCGGTATTGCACCATTTTCATCATTCGGTTTATCGCCCGATTTATTAAAAGTCCTGGCCGATCAAAATTACACAAAGCCGTATCCAATTCAGCAAGAGGCCATCCCTGCCATTTTGAAAAGAAAAGATGTTTTGGGAATTGCCAAGACCGGCTCCGGAAAAACGGCCAGTTATGTATTGCCTGTTTTGACCAATTTACAGGGAAATACTGCCTCAAAAAACAGGCATGTCAACGTTTTGGTTTTGGTGCCAACCCGCGAACTGGCAGTTCAGGTGCAGGAAGTTTTCCATTTATTCGGTTCAGCGCTTCCCGAACGGATCAAATCGCTGGCAGTATTTGGAGGCGTTGCCATCAACCCGCAAATGATCGCTTTGCAGAATGTGAACATATTGGTTGCCACTCCCGGAAGGCTTTTGGAACTGGTTGAATCGAACGCGGTTCACTTATCGGGTATCGATACGCTGGTTTTGGACGAAGCCGACAAAATGCTCAATCTTGGTTTCAAAGAAGAAATGAACCGAATTATTGCTTTGTTACCAAAAAAGCGTCAGAACCTGTTGTTCTCTGCCACATTAAGCGACGACATCAGCAGCATTAACCAAATTCTACTGCACGATCCGGTGGTAATTAAAATCGAATCGGAAGCCGACAACATTGACCTGATCGATCAGTTGGGCTATTTTGTTTCCGAAGAAAAAAAAGGACCGCTGCTGCGCTATTTAATTAAAAGCAAAGACCTTGCACAAGTGCTGGTTTTCACGTCATCGGTTTACAAGGCCGACAATGTGGCCGATAAACTCCGGAAAAACGGGATTGATGCGGCTGCCATGCACAGCAAAAAAAGCCAGAAAGCACGAACCGACGCTTTGAGTAAATTCAAAACAGGCAAACTTCGGGTGTTGGTGGCAACCGATCTGATTTCGCGCGGTATCGACATAGAATTTTTGCCCCACGTGATCAATTACGAATTACCACGATCGCCCAAAGATTATATCCACCGCATTGGCAGAACCGGCCGCGCAGAATCTTCCGGCGAAGCCATTTCCTTTGTTACTCCTGAAGACCAGCATCATTTCAAAATCATTCAGAAGAAAATGGGCAAATGGGTGACAATGATCGACAGCGAAAACCTTGACTTAAAAGGCTATTAATAGAGTTTATGGAAACCGATATCCAAATCGTAAAGCCCGGCGCCCGGAATGAATTGATTGGACCGAAAGGTGAAATTCTCACTCCACCGCAAGGCTGGACTTTTTTGCCTGCCGGAGATGCCGGTATTACCCGAAAAGTAACTTCAAAAGGTGCCTATTGGAGAGTTGAAGTAAAAAAGGGACGGCGAACTATTTCGCTGGGGATTTGGGCACCGACGCCAACCATCGCAGAAGCCAGGCAAGCCGTTCAGGAAGTTCGGTTAACCGATGAATACAAAAAGAAACAGACTTACGCTGCAGAACGACGAGAAAAGAAACAAGTGGAGTACGATGCCGAATTTTGCCAGGCGGTTGAATGTTTTCTCGATTTTCACAACAATTTCAAAGAGCTTGAGAAAAAACTGGCAAAAGCAGTAACCGTTCATGCCATTCCAGTGGGAAGCGGAACTGTGGCCCGCACACAAATGATTCCCATTGAAGAGCGGGCAGCACTTGCTGTTATTGCATGGATGCGACATCAAACAACAGCTTACGACAACCTGAAAATCGCCAGAATCAAAGGAGAGCGCCGTGCAGTGAGACGATCGCTGGCCCAACAATCAGCGGCGATACTGACCAATTACCGCGAAGGCCGCGTGGCAACAGAAAATTGTCCGCTGCAAAAAGCGATGAATAAACTTCAATAAACCGAACATGCAAAATCTGTGTCCATGTGGTTCAGGCCTCTCCTATTCAGCCTGTTGCGAAAAGATCATTTCAGGAAGAAACGAGGCAGTTACAGCGCAGGCACTTATGCGGTCGCGCTATGTGGCGTTTACCCTGGCCAATGTTGATTACCTGATGCGGAGTCATTCTGCAAAAACGCGACCGGTCAAAGATCGGAAAAGCATCGAAAAATGGGCGAAGTCGGTAACGTGGATGGGACTCTCAATTCTGGATACAAAAGCCGGAGAAGCCAGCGACGAGATTGGTTACGTGGAGTTCAAAGCTACATATCTGGAAAACGGGAAACTGCAACAAATTCACGAAAAGTCGCTCTTCCAACGCGAAAACGGGAAATGGGTGTATGTTTCAGGCGTTCATTTCTGAAAAATTTACACAGCGCAGTCAATTAAAAACGGAGGTCTATTTGATCGATTCTTCTGAATCAATTACTCCTTGGATTTGAATGGATAATGCCGGAATTTTATTTTTGACCACATCCCAAACAATGGAATAGTTAACTCCCAAGTAATCATGTATCAACCGGTCGCGCATTCCAGCCATATTTTTCCAATTGATAGAATGCCATTTCAATTTAAAATCCGCAGGTATTTTTTTTGTCGCTTCACCAATAATTTCAAGGCTTCTAACAATGGCTCTTTTCAAGGTTTCATTGGCAATCAACTCTTCTTTATTTGTTTTAGCGCCAATTGCAGATAGAATGAAAAGACATTCGTCCTGTATGTGGTGAAGATATTCTAAAGGCTCCTTAGACATACTGAACCTCCTTCAATATGGCAGGCCCGATATACGGGCTCAGCCCGTTTTTAGTAACGATTTCAACCTTTTGGTTTTGAAAAAGCGAGTCCAGATAATCGCACAAAGCCATGTAATTATCAAAATTTTCTTTTTCAGGATCAAAGTCTATCAACAGATCAATATCACTTTTTGCTGTTTGTTCGTTGCGAACATACGAGCCAAAAAGACCAACCGAATGAACCCCAAATTTCGAAAGATCGGATTGGTGAGTTTTTATAGCGTTCAATATGAAGTCTTTTGTAATCATCTGTATTTATTAACTTAGTGTCAGACAAATATATAAAATTCCTTTAACTCCTGCTTTCCTTGCTTCTCCAAACCTTGTACATTTCAAACCAAATTATACTAGAAAAACCGGCAACAATGCAGATCAACGCTTCCGTCAGACTGATTTTTTCGAACTGAAAAAGCTCCAATAAAAATGGCACATTCAGGATCAAAATCAGGAAAAAAGCGGCTCCACCAACTACCCATTTAACGGTTTTGTTTGAAGTGCTAAGTATCTGGAAAATATTCCGTGTCCGAGAACGGTTCGAGAGAATAACCGCGATGTTGGCGGCAATCAGCGTGGTAAAAGCCAGTGCACGAACTTCCTGTTCCGAATAATATTTCATTCCGAAGAAATATACTGCAAAAACAATCATCAGAATCCCGATTCCCTGCGAACAACTCAGCCAAATCTTTTTAGCCCCGAAAAACGGCTCATTGATATCTTTTGGCGAACGGTTCATTACATTTTTCTCTTCCTTTTCGGCTTCAAAAATAATGGAACAGGCAGGGTCGATAATCAGTTCCAGAAACACAATGTGCACCGGCCAGAGCAACAACGGCCAATCGGCCACAAACACCGGAATGAGCGACAATCCGGCAATGGGAACGTGGATGGCAAAGATGTAACCCAAAGCCTTTTGCAGGTTGTCGAAAATGCGGCGACCCATTTTTACGGCGCCCACAATGGAAGCAAAATTATCGTCCATCAGCACCAGCGACGAAGCTTCGCGGGCCACATCGGTTCCTTTTTCGCCCATCGCGATGCCAATGTTGGCGGCTTTCAGGGCGGGTGCATCGTTTACACCATCGCCGGTCATGGCAACGATTTCGCGGTTTCGTTTCAGCGCGTTTACAATCTTCAGTTTCTGTTCAGGAACCACACGTGCAAAAACATTCACATCCTTTATCCGCCCGGCCAACTCTTCTTCTGTCATTTCCTGAAGTTCGGGCCCGCTGATCGAGACATCATGGTTTTTCAATCCTATTTCGCGGGCGATGTTCATGGCAGTCACCGGATAATCGCCCGTAATCATGATCACCCGAATTCCGGCCTGGTAACATTCTTTCACCGCAGCAGGCACATTTTCACGAATCGGATCCGACAAGGCAATCAGGCCAATGAATTCAAAATCGAAATCGTGCTGAATTTCCGGAAGATTTTCAGCGCCAATCATCGATTTGGCCACGCCCAGAACCCGCAATCCGGCCGAAGCCATTTCAGCCACTGCGGCAGAATATTTCGTAATTTCATTAGCCGAAAGATGACACAATTCGAAAATCGCTTCCGGGGCTCCTTTGGTGGCAATGGTTTGCCGGTGCTTTTCGTGATTGGTAAAAACCCTCGACATGGCTAGCAAATCTTTCGATAGTGGATATTCTTTCACCATCTGCCAGTCGGTATGAATGTGCTCTGTATTTTGCAGATAAGCCTCGCCCATGTTGGTAATGGCGCGTTCCATCGGGTCAAACGGGTTGGTCTGGCTCGACAAAATTCCGTATTCGATTATTTCGTGAAACTCATCAGGAAAACCGTTTGATTTACTGACGGTATGAAAGTTTTCTCCATTGTAAAGACGGGTAACCGTCATTTTATTTTGAGTGAGCGTTCCCGTTTTATCGGTACACAAAACCGTTGCCGAACCCAGTGTTTCAACGGCTGAAGGTTTGCGCGTCAGTACGTTTTTCTTCGACATCCGCCATGCGCCAAGTGCCATAAAAACCGTCAGCACAACCGGAAATTCTTCGGGCAACATGGCCATTGCAAGGGTAATTCCGGCCAGAAAACCTTTCAGTAAATCGCCACGGGTAAGTGTATATACAGCGATAACCAATACGCACATTAAAATACCAATGATGGCAAGTCGTTTAACCAATGTTGCCATTTCCGTTTTCAGCTTGGTAGGTTCCTCAACGACCGAATCAAGCGCTTTTCCGATTTTCCCAATTTCAGTATCCGAACCAATGGCGGTAACTTTTACGATACCATTACCCTGAACGATCATCGAACCCGAATACACAAAAGGTAAATCATCGCCACCGGGATGGGTATTTTTGTCAGCGCCGTTCCATTCCGATTTCCGCACCGAAACCGACTCGCCGGTCAGCAGCGATTCGTCGGCCATCAGGTTCACCGAATATAAAACCGTGGCATCGGCAGGAACACGGTCGCCCTCCTGTAAAACCACCAGATCGTCGGTCACCACATCGCGGCCTGCAATGCGTTTTTCAATCCCCTCCCGAATCACCAATGCACGCGGACTTGCCATGTCTTTCAGAGCATCCAGCGCCTTTTCGGTTTTCTTTTCCTGATAAAATTCGATCCCCATGATCACAAAAACAAAGCCCAGCAACATCAATCCTTCCTGTACATCGCCCAAAATAAGGTACAAAGCGCCACAGGCAACCAACAGCAAAAACATGGGTTCTTTAACCACACCCCATGCAATTGCAAACAAATTCTTTGGTTTTGACGATGGCAATTCATTTAGTCCTTCACTAAGTTGTTTCTGCTGAACCTGATTATTGGTCAGTCCTTTGTATTTTTCTGATTTTAAATCGATGGTCATGGTTGTCTGATTAGAATATTCTAACTAATTGCATAAATTATTATTGTTTGCGGAAGACCTTTTCGAGCAACATTTCGAGCAGTCCAACCTCAGTCTGATCCAACTTCAGTTTAATCAGCTCAGCCATTTGTTTGTGTGCAAAATCGTGGGTATGATTGATCAGCTTTCCCTTCACAGTAAGATGAAAATGGGCACTCCGGCGGTCTTCATCTGACTTCACCCGGAAGATAAAACCCTTCTCTATCAGCTTATCAACAGCTACTTTTGTGGTAGGCTTGGTCATGTGCATCTCGGCAGCCAACTCCGTCAAATTGGGGTTTCCCAACTGGCTGATGGTCTCCAGATAATTCATTTGCGTCAATGTCAATTCCTTAAAATCGAATTGATCTTTGGCCGCTTCTTCCATGTGGCCAATCTCGCGCGAAAGTTTCGCAATAGCTTCAACCAGTTTTTCCATGCGGCAAATATAGTTAGTATATTCTAACTATTTCCGTCAATTCACATTTTTTTATTCCCTAACGCATGAGCAAGGCTTCTTTCCGCCCGAATGTCAAATTTTGTATCTTCGCAACAGATGAAAAAAATTTCAGACATACTGCTGAACACCCAGTTCACCCGCGAAGAACTGGTAAGGCTGATAAGCGCCGAAGGAGCTGAGCGACAGCAACTGTTTCAGCGTGCACAAGCCGTTAAACTGCAAACGGTTGGTAACAAAGTATATTTCCGTGGATTGGTTGAATTCTCGAACATCTGCGCCAAAGACTGTCTTTACTGCGGAATCAGGAAAAGCAACGAAAAAGTAATTCGCTACGAGGCTACCGACGACGAAATTCTGGAAGCCTGCCGCTTTGCATGGGAAAACCGATTTGGATCTGTGGTGCTTCAGTCTGGTGAATTGTCGTCTCCCGCATTTGTAAATCGGGTTAATTTGCTGCTCCGGAAAATCAAGGAACTATCCGGCGGAGAACTTGGAATTACGCTTTCGTGCGGAGAACAAACCTTCGAAACCTACCGCCAGTGGCGCGAAAGCGGGGCGCACCGTTATTTGCTTCGGGTCGAAAGTTCCAATCCTGATCTGTACCGAAAAATTCATCCTGAAAATGATTTTCACAGCTTCGACCGAAGACTTCAGGCATTGAAAGATTTAAAGGCAACCGGCTATCAGGTCGGAACCGGTGTGATGATCGGTTTTCCATTTCAAACCATTGAAGATCTGGCCGACGATCTTTTGTTCTTCAAACAAATTGATGTTGACATGGTTGGAATGGGGCCGTACATTGAGCACGAAGATACTCCGCTTTATAAATTCAGGAAAAACATTAAAACCAAACAGGAGCGGTTTGATCTTGCCCTGAAAATGGTTGCGACCTTGCGTTTGCTGATGCCCGACATCAACATTGCGGCGGCAACAGCTTTGCAGGCGATTGATCCGGCAGGACGCGAAAAAGCGCTAACCATCGGAGCCAACATCCTGATGCCAAATCTAACATCGGTAAAATACCGCAAAGAATACCAGTTGTACGAAGACAAACCTTGCCTGGATGAAGATGCCGAATTGTGCAAAAACTGTCTGGAAGCCCGGATTGAAATTTCAGGCTGCGAAATTGGTTACGGCGAATGGGGCGATTCGAAACATTTTTTGAAGTGAATATTTTCTACATTTATAGCCTGAACTAAATATTTATAAACCAACTATGAAACCAACAAGAAGAGATTTTCTCAAATCGGCATCTATACTTTCCGCCGGTGCATTTTTTATCCCGAACATGATGAGTTGTTCTCCATCCAACCGTTTAAATATAGCAGTTATTGGCATTGGTGGACAAGGCAAATCAAACTGGAGCAAACTGATTAACCAGAAGGATCCAACGTGGAACGAAAATATTGTCGCGCTTTGCGATGTCGATGACAACCGCGCGGCTGAAGGTTTTAAAGTGATGCCAAATGCCAAACGGTACAAGGATTTCAGGGTAATGTTAGACGAAATGCACAAGGAAATTGACGCAGTGATGGTTTGCACCCCAGACCACACACACTTTCCGGCAGCAATGGCAGCAATGGAATTAGGCAAACATGTGATTGTTGAAAAACCGTTGGCTCACAACATCTGGCAATTGCGTACCCTCCAGAAAGCCGCAAAACACTACGGAGTTGTAACCCAAATGGCCAATCAGGGACATGCCACCAACGGAATCCGTCAGGTAAAAGAATGGTATGAAGCAGGAATTCTCGGAAATGTAACTGAAGTTATTGCCTGGTTCGACGGACCAACTTTTGGCCCTGGAAAATACTTCGATAAACCTGAAAGTTTTCCACCTGCAGAACAACCCATTCCGGAGTATTTCGATTGGGATTTGTGGTTGGGACCCGCAGCTTTCCGCCCTTACAACGGAATTTATGCACCAAAAACATGGCGCAGCTGGTTCGATTTCGGCAACGGCGAACTGGGCGACTGGTGTTGCCACACGCTCGATGCACCTTTCTGGTCGTTGGACATGGGAATGCCCGATGTGGTTGAAGCTGAGTTCAAATCGCCTGTTCCTGATAACGGATTTGTTTCTGATCAGGCCATTATTCGCTGGGATTTTCCTGCACGCGGAGAAAAAGTACCGATCACAATG
Organism: Bacteroidota bacterium; assembly: GCA_030691295.1. GTDB lineage: Bacteria > Bacteroidota > Bacteroidia > Bacteroidales > Prolixibacteraceae > Aquipluma. Next base: position 637 of record JAUYEQ010000599.1, on the reverse strand, counting down.
CGCTGGCACGAAGGTGGTTTGAAACCGGAAAACCGTCCGGAATGGAACCTTGAGAAATTACCCGGAAGCGGAATGATCATGGTTGGCGACAAACACTGTTTAATGACCGGCGGACGGCCAAATCAACCGAAAATATTATTGCCCGGCGATGAGTGGTCCGAATTTCAGAAGAGCTTGCCGGCTCAAACAATTCCAAGAACATTTGAAGAAAATCCGCAGCGTGAATGGATTGATGCCATTAAAAACGGAACTTTGCCGGGTTCGAATTTCGATTATTCCACAAAATTGATGGAGATGTCGCTGACTGGAGTTTTGGCCCAGCGTTTTAATACACGCATTGAATATGATGCTGAAAATATGAAAGTTACCAATCATCCGGAGCTGGATGCCTACATTAAAGAGCCTGCACGCGAAGGTTGGGCTTATGGCGAAAACCTTTGATAAATCGTTACACTTTTATTTAGAAGCCCTGCCAGTTAATAAAATTGGCAGGGCTTTTACATTATCTGTTTCCTTAATTTCAGACTATTTGTCGAACCGAATCCCTACAGTAAATCCGATCCAGCCTTTCGCAGTGTGATTATCGCCAACATTTGAGTAAATATCGTAAGGAGCAAAAGTGCTTTCGAAGGTGTGC
>JAUYEQ010000590.1 GCA_030691295.1 Bacteroidota bacterium | reverse complement strand
TACCCCCTGCACAGCTGTTTCTATGGCAACGCAGCCCCAGAGCCAAACCAAATCGGTTGGCAACACTGCCACCTTTAGCGTTTCTGCAAATGGAGACGCACCGTTCCTTTATTTCTGGTATAAAAACAATGTGCAAATTTCGGGTGCAAACAGCTCTTCGTACACGACTCCAACTCTTTCCATATCCGATAATGGAAATACTTATAAATGTATTATTACCAATTGCAATAGTACTTATCAGGCTATCAGTAGCAACGCAACACTCACCGTTGAGAACGCTGATATTGCAGTTTCAGTAGCTACACATCCTTCGAATCAGACAGTGAATGAAGGAAATACCGCTACATTTAGTGTAACAGTGAATGGAACTGCTCCCTTTTCTTACTTCTGGTATAAAAATGGTACGCTGATTTCGGGTGCAAATAGTTCTTCTTACACAACACCCACACTCACTACGTCTGATAATGGAAATCACTATTATTGCCTTATTACCAATAACAATAATACTAATCAGGCCCAGAGCAATAATGCAACATTGACTGTCAGCTCTATTTGTACTCCAATTTCAATGGGTTCGCAACCTTCCAATAAGACAATAACTCCAGGAACTACAGTTACATTTAATGTTTCAGCTAATGGAACAGCTCCATTCTCTTATTTTTGGTATAAAAATGGCTCACAAATTTCGGGTGCAAATAGTTCTTCTTACACGACTCCAACGCTCACTGTATCAGACAATGGAAATTACTATTATTGCCATATTTTTAATTGCAATGGTAACTATCAAGTTATAAGCAATTATGCATATTTAACTTTAGCAACTATTCAAAACACTGTAATTACTTCATCGATTCCTTCATATGGTGGAACCACATCTGGAAGTGGAACATATTCATATAATGAATATGTTACAGTTAAGGCTTCACCAAATTTAAATTACAAATTTGTCAATTGGACCAAAAATGGGATACAAGTCTCTAACAATGCTTCATATAGCTTTAACATAGTAGATAATGAAAATTTAGTTGCAAATTTTAGTCTTACTAATACCCCAAATATCTATCTAGATAAGTTATCAATAACGCTTTATGAAACGAACAAAAAAAGTGCAATATTATCTTTTAATAATTCATACAAAGTTAGTGAGAATGATTTATTATCAGATAAAAACAATACAGGACTAGCCTCTCGAGTAATTGTACCTTTGTCGGTTACAGAGAACTGGAAAAAAAACATGTTGGAAAAATATGGCGACAATAATAGTTTGCCAAATTTTGTTGATTGGAGTACTTACGATAGCCCTGTGAAGAATCAAAATCCATGTGGTTCATGCTGGGCGTTTTCTGCTATTGCTTTACTTGAAAATTTAGCAAATCAAAATCGTCTTTTGCCTAATCCTGATTTTTCAGAACAAGAAATGGTCTCTTGTGTACCTAATAATAACTGTTCAGGTGGTTGGTATTATGAAGCATTTAATTATATAAAAAACAATGGACTTCTATCTGAGAATTGTTTCCCTTATGTTGCAAAAAATACACTTTGTGCCAATCAATGTGCCAATCCTGAAGGTGTAATTAGTATTTCACAATTTTCTAATGCGCTATGGAATTATACAACAGTTGATGATTTAAAATTGGCATTACAAGATGGCCCATTGTCCGTCGCAATGTTTTATCAGACAAGTTTCTTTTCTTACAAAGGTGGTATTATTAAATCTAATAATACGGAAGCTTTTCATTGGGGTCATGCAGTCCTGTTGGTAGGTTATGATGATAATTTACAATGCTTTAAAGTGAAAAATAGTTATGGTTCAGGATGGGGAGAAAAAGGATATTTTCGTATTTCGTATAGCGATGTTACCAGTAATTTAAAATTTGGATCTTATGCATCTTTTGCCAAAGGCATTTCTCTTGCTAATTCAAATAACATTGTTTCAGAAACATTTACTATAAACAATTTAGGAGGAGCGAACTTGATAATTAATAATATCACTTCCGATAAAGAATGGTTATCAGTTTCTCTCCCATCTGGAACAGTACTCCCCTCATCCTCAATATCAGTGAAGATTTCGTTATCTAATTGGAATTTAATATCAGGTTCAACAGAAACAGCTAAGGTCACCATTAATTCTAATGATCCTGTTGATCCTATTAGGTATATTACTGTAATAGCACAAAAATCAGTAAATTCGACAATACCTCAATTATTAGTTTCAACAGATTTTTATAAGGACAAAGAACTTCCTGTTGCAAGTAGTTCTATTCCTATTAATGTAGGAATAATAGGTCAAGGGACAATTAATTGGAATGGACTAACGTCGGATAATTGGATTACATTATCGAATCCAAATGGGCAGAATAATGGCTTAATTACTGCAAATTGTTCTGTAAACAATACTGGAAAATCAAGGACTGGCTATGTTACTATAAGCAGTGCAAGTGTATCAAATAGTCCACAAGTTGTTGCAATTACTCAAAGTTCAAACAATGCCCCAATAATTAGCAACATCAACAAAGCAACTAAGAATAAGACTGATCCAGTATATTTTGCAAGTTCTGATTTTATAAATCATTTTGTCGATATAGACGGAAATACTTTAAAATATATTATGATCGAATCGTTTCCTGCCAACGGTTCTTTGGAATTATACAATTATCCCATTGTCGCAAAACAGACTATTCCTGAAAATGACATTCGTAATATTGCCTTTATACCAAATAGCAGTTGGAATGGTAATTTGACTTTTGAATATAATGCTTCAGATGGAACTAACTATGCAGCCAATACCGCATTCGTTAATTCTTATATTACAGGTATTTCGGACAAAGAATTGTTGAATAATATTATAATATATCCTAATCCTACCAGTGATAAATTTTATGTAGAGTTTGATCTTTCCTATTCGAATAGACAAATAACAATTTCTCTTTATAATTTAATTGGTCAGAAAGTTCAGGTTGAGAGAATTGCTGATGCTAAATTAGGAAAAATTAAAAGTACACTTGATGTCAAGAATCTAGCTAATGGAATCTATCAAATCCAAATTAAACTTGATAATGAAACAATAATAAATAGAAAGGTTGTAATACAGAAATAGTAGTCCTTCACTTCTGTCATCTACTTCATAAAACTCAAATCGGGAGCGACATTTGAATTTAAGAAAATAGATAGAAGCCTCTTTTCAGGTCATTCAAAGTCCAGTATAATACATTCAGACATAAGGATTCGGTCTTATTACAAGATCGAATCCTTTTTGATTTCAATGTGGTGTTGTTTTAAAAGAAATAAGCCCGCAATCCCATACTGCTGCTAAAACCTAACCGCTGTAATACAAATTTGTATTATTTTTGATAACTAAAAAAGGAACCAGTTAAAGAGCTCCTTTTCTATTATCGTGTAAGTGCCAAACTTTAAACTTTTGACTTTAAACTTTAAACTTGTCCTAATACCTGTAATGATCAGGTTTATACGGGCCTTCAGCAGAAATTCCCAAATAATCAGCCTGATCGGGTGTTAAAATAGTCAGTTTAACGCCAAGTTGTTCCAGATGTAGGCGCGCAACTTCTTCGTCGAGGGCTTTTGGCAAACGGTAAACATCTACCGGATAATCATTTTTCCAAAGTTCGAGCTGTGCCAATGTTTGGTTGGTGAACGAGTTCGACATTACAAACGATGGATGACCGGTGGCACAACCAAGATTCACCAAACGGCCTTCAGCAAGCAGGAAGATGGAATGTCCGTCAGCATAAGTATATTTATCGACCTGCGGTTTGATATTTGTTTTTCGGATGCCAGCCCATTTTTCGAGGCGGACAACCTGAATTTCGTTGTCGAAATGGCCGATGTTACATACAATGGCCTGGTCTTTCATGGCAGCCATGTGTTCTCCGGTGATAATGTCTTTGTTTCCGGTGGTGGTCACAAAAATGTTTCCTTCTGAAACGGCGTCGTCCATGGTTTTTACTTCAAAACCTTCCATCGCAGCCTGAAGGGCGCAAATCGGATCAATTTCGGTCACAATTACACGGGCTCCGTAACTGCGCATCGAGTGGGCACAACCTTTGCCAACATCGCCGTAACCGGCCACAATCACCACTTTTCCGGCAATCATTACATCGGTTGCTCGTTTGATTCCATCGGCCAGCGATTCGCGGCAGCCATAAAGGTTGTCGAATTTTGATTTGGTTACCGAATCGTTCACATTAAAGGCAGGGAATAAAAGTTTGCCTTCATTTTTCATTTGATACAAACGGTGAACGCCGGTAGTTGTTTCTTCCGAGACACCTTTGATCAAAGGCGCCTGACGGCTCCAACGTTGCGGATCGAAAGCCAATACTTCTTTCAGTGCATTGTTCAGCTCAATTTCATCTTCTGCTTCAACCGGCAGGTCGAGAATGGATGGATTTCTTTCGGCTTCATAACCACGGTGAATCATCATCGTGGCATCGCCGCCATCGTCAACAATCAGGTTAGGTCCGAGGCCGTCGCCAAAATCGAGCGCCCGCTCGGTACACCACCAGTATTCGGCCAACGATTCGCCTTTCCATGCAAAAACCGGAATTCCTGCGGCAGCAATGGCAGCCGCAGCATGATCCTGTGTGCTGAAAATGTTACAACTTGCCCAGCGTACTTCAGCGCCGAGTTCAACGAGTGTTTCAATCAGCACAGCGGTTTGTATGGTCATGTGGAGCGAACCCATGATACGCGAACCTTTCAACGGTTTGGCCGCAGAATATTTTTTCCTGACAGACATCAATCCGGGCATTTCTTTTTCTGCAATTTCAATCTCTTTCCGACCGAAGGCTGCAAGCGATATGTCTGCAACTTTATAAGTCGTTTGTTCCAATGTTATTGTTGTCATTTCTGAAATTTAAATTTGAGTGCGAAGTTAATTAAAAGGATATATTTATTGTATTAATGTATGTTACAATCTTTTTTCTGAACGCTGAATCCTTGTGTTTATTCCGTTTTCCGAAAAAATGCAATGGTATCCGCTTTATCTTTTACCAACTGTTCTTTCAACGCATCAATCGACAAAAATTTCTGTTCTTCCCTCAATTTTTTGAAAAACACCAATTCGATAGGTTCTCCATAGATGTCTGATTCAAAATCGAATATATGAACTTCAATGCTGCGATTATCGGCGTTGTTGTTAACAGTTGGCCGGCTTCCAATGTTCAGCATTCCCTGAAATGTTTGGCTCTTCACTGTTATTTCCACTGCGTAAACACCATATCCGGGAATGATTTTTTCAGGATCGGAAGCCTGAATATTGGCAGTTGGAAACTGAATTTTCCTACCTAGCTTTTGTCCTTCAACAACAGTACCGTGCAGTGTAAACGGGTATCCCAGAAAAGCGTTGGCTGTCTCAAAATCTCCTTCCTGAATGGCCTCACGAATTTTGGTAGAACTGATGTGCGATTCGTTCTTCAGCAGTACATCCAGTTTCTCTATCTGAAATTCATGGCGGTCAGCACATTTTTTGAGAAATTCAAAATCGCCCTGGCGGTTCTTCCCGAATTTATGGTCGTACCCTACCACCAGAAATTTAGTGTGTATCTGTCCAACCAGCACTTGTTCAACAAATTCTTCATAAGTCAGTTTCGAAAATTCAGGCGTGAAAGGATAAATTATGAGGTGATCGATGCCGGATTGCTCAAACAAGACGATCTTTTCTTCCAGAGTTGTTAAAAGACGCAAAGTGGTTTCGCCCGGAGCAACTACTTTACGCGGATGCGGATCGAACGTGAAAATAACAGATTCGCCGTTGATTGTTTTTGCCAGATCGTGCAACCTGCCTATAATTTTTCGGTGTCCCAAATGAACTCCATCAAAGGTTCCGATTGTAAGAACAGGGTTTTGTGCCTGGAAGTTATTCAGGTTTCGGTGTATCTTCACAAATTGAAGGATTAAAATTCGGGTCAAAAATAGTTATTTAAGGTGGCAATATTGAAAAAGGAACAACCGTTCGGTTGAAATTATTATTTTTATGCCCTCCAATTATTGTAAAAAGTAGTACTGTGAAAAAAATATTTCTGATTTTACTTGTTCTTGCAGCTTTTATTTCTGCCTGCAAAAAACCAAATGGATTCGTTATTAGCGGAAAAATCACCAATGCCGAAGAGAAATATCTCTATCTGGACGAGTTGAAAGTGGCTGCCAGTGTGCCGATTGATTCGGTGAAGATAAAAAAGGATGGGTCTTTTGAATTCAAAGGAAAAATCAATTATCCAAATTTTTTTCTGTTGCGCCTTAGTGACCAGAATTTTCTGACTCTGTTGGTCGATA
>JAUYEQ010000588.1 GCA_030691295.1 Bacteroidota bacterium | reverse complement strand
CATCAGGAAAAGTTTCAGGAATATTGATCAAAGACGATTCCCAATTGATCAGATCAGTGGATTTCATTAAAACCATCGCATAGTTTTTCCATCCCATTTCAGGAACATACAAATCGGTTACGACCATGTAAAATGTTTTTCCATCGTTGCCGCGTAAAATATGCGGATCGCGCACACCGCCCGAAGTACTGATTTTCTTTGAATCAAGCACCGGTTCGTTGTTGTTGAGCGCCCTGTAATGAAATCCGTCTTCACTTACCGCATATCGTATGGCTTCTTCACCCGGCCCGTTTCCGGTAAAATAGGTAAATAAATAGGCAGAGGTTTCCTGTTTTGTTGTGCATGAGCTTATTAACGATATGAATGTCAAAAGAATCACCGATCCCAGGATAATGGAATACGGTTTGATTGTTCTATGGTTGAATTGTTTTAATGTGTTCATTGCTAATAGGTTTAAGTTATTCAGCTTTTATCCTGATTACTGTAAATGAATATGCCGGTAAGGTACATGGAAAATCTTTGTTTACCGCAATGTTGTCGATCACTGGCCTGGCTTTTTTATCATCCGGAGTTCCGGAAAGCACCGTGCGAATTGCTAAAGGATGGAGGTCTCCAAGTCCTTCGAGATTTACTTTTGTATTTACCTCCACCGGAAGCATGTTCACCAATTTTACAATCAGATCGTTGCTTTTGCTGTCGCGAACCACCGAAACGGCAACACGCTTCCTGACGGATTCGCTTTTGTCAGAAAGCTTCACTTCACTTGGCAGGTAAGTATCTCCTGAATTTTGTCCGAAAAGTAACTGGACAAAATAATCAACAGTTGGTTTTACTTCTGAATTATTGAAATAAATCAGGTTGGGATTCCATTGGGTGTGCCCTTCTTTGGCCAATAAAGGCGCATAGGAAGTCATGCTCACCACATCGCCATTACGCTCGCAAGCAGTCAGATAAAGCGCTTCAGCCAAAGCTGTTTCGATGTTGGTTGGCCTTCCCGGTAAATGTGCGGCGTATTCACCGAAGTAAACTTTCGCTTTAGTGCGGTCGTATTTGTCGTAGTAGTCCTGATTGTGGATAAACCATCCCGGCGATTGATAGTAATGCTCGTCAACCATTGGCACTCCCAATTTTGTAGCAATTTTCCAGCCTTCCACATAATCGGTTCCTTCAAAGGTTGGTCCGACCGTTCCGATTACGGTAATTTCAGGATGCTTTTCTTTCACCGCATTGAAAATCATGGTAAACCGTTCTTCGAAAATATCGTTGATCAAATCTTCGTTGCCAATTCCGACGTATTTCAGGTTGAAAGGTTTTGGGTGACCGGCTTCGGCGCGTAACTTTCCCCACTTGGTTTTCACGTCGCCGTTTGCCCATTCAATCAAATCCAACACTTCCTGAACGTAATCGTCCATGTCGCACATCGGGATTCCGCCCTGTTGACCAGCACCTCCAGTTGCAGAGTTCTGGCAGGGAACACCGGCAGCAATAACCGGCAGAGGCTCGGCTCCAATATCGGCACAAAACTGAAAATATTCGAAATAACCCAGTCCGGCTGTTTGATGATAGCCCCAAAGATTCTTCTGAGGTGTACGCGATTCCAGCGGCCCAATTGTGTTTTTCCAGCGATAAATGTTGTGGATCCCGTCGCCGTGCGCCACACAACCTCCGGGGAAACGGACAAAACGCGGATGCAGATCGGCAATGGTTTGGGCCAAATCAGCACGCAAGCCGTTTTTGCGGCTCCTGAATGTTTTCTGCGGAAACAGCGAAATCATATCCAGATGAACGGTTCCTGAAGTTTGCGGAACGATTTCCAGTTGAGCTTCAGATGCTGTTTGGGTTGCGGTCAGAACAGCTTCAAACTTTTTCCATTTTGGTGAGAGCACGGAACTGGTTGTCTCGCCATAGTATTCACCGTTTTTGCCGAGCAGACGGACGAGCAATTTTATATTTTTTTTATCCGGATTGCAGGCAAA
>JAUYEQ010000571.1 GCA_030691295.1 Bacteroidota bacterium | reverse complement strand
GGTTTCATAATTCAGGAAAAACAAATCCTGATTCACCAGACTGTTGAAAACACCTTTAAAGTCATCAGTTGTTTGATCGCCCTCAAGAAACCGGGTCATCACATCTTTTATCACTTCCTGATTGTTGAACCCAAAAGTCATACCTGCCAAAGGGAAAATACTGAAAGTGAATTTCTTTTGCGAAGTTAAAAATGCAGGATTAAAATTTGAAGCATTAAACTGTTCATCCTCGTTGTAAAAAACCAGGTTCGACTGAGCATTGCCCAAAGTAGAAAAAACCGACATCAATGCCAGTAAAACCACTATCTGCTTAATTCTCATTCCCGGGTTCATAAATCAGGATATTGCAAAATGGTCGATCTGTTAATTTGGGGGATAATCTGTGTGACTAATTTAGGTTATTTCAGACAGATAAACGGTATGAATTTTTGCTTATTTAATATGAATATATCCGAAGTTGAAAAAACGCAAAAATATGTTTCAAAACCAGTACATTAGTTATCAGGGTATGCTCTTCTGATCAACCCGTTTTTACGGTTCTTTTTTATTATCCTGGATTTATAAAACGGACCTTTATCGGAATTGGAGGAATAATTCGAGTCCCTGTTTTTAAAAAGGTAAAAACAAGTTCCGAAAGAAAAACTTGCATAATCAGAAATTGAAGGTAGCAGAAACGAAGCAATGTTATCGGTTCCGAAATACATCTGTCCGAAATCCTTTTTTAACAGCACGGCAAAAGGAAGGTTAAAATAGGAATCTCCGATGATGGAATAACCAGTATTTATTGAAAGTTTTTTGTTCACATCGATAGTGGCAGCAACAGAAATACTGTTGTAATTTAAATTTTTCACTGCCATGAATCGGTCGGTCAAACTAATTGTGAGTTTTGGATTGATTCTGTATTTTATACTGGCATAAATGGATAATGGCATTTGCCTCGAAAAAGACGATGGAATTGAATCTTCAAGATAGGTGGGAAGTTCTCTGGAATATTTAAAACCATCCTTTTTGATGATCTTAAAAGAACCCTCTCCCGGAAGAAAATAACTTGTACCAGGAAGGGGATATGGATCGAAATACTTCAAATTCAGGTTGTTTTTCCAGGTTATTTTTCCAATATCGATTGCACTCACCGAAACCGACAGGTCGGGAGTAAAACGGTATTTTAGACCAAGGTCAACGCCCATGCCCGGATTGCCGGTATTTAGCAAATAATCAAGTATTTTCGATCCTTCTATTTTTGTAAAGTCCGGAGTTTCTGTACCGGATTGTTCTGTAGCTTCAGGAAATGACATATTAATTGCGCCATCTGTATTAAATACATAACCCGAACTTTCCTGATTTATCGCACCGGATAAAGATGAATACATTGCAGCTTTGCCAAAATACAGTTTCGCCCGGATTCCTGCCGAAAACCGGTTCATTGGCGACTTGTACGAATACCCAAGGCTGTATTCCCTGTAATGCAGTACCTGAGTTGGTAAATACTGGACTTCGTCAATAATCACACTCTGAGTTTCATTCTTTATAATAAATTTTGTAAGATCGCCTTTGGCAGATGCTGAGAAAGACTGCACGTCCTTTATCCTGAAATTAAAAAACCCTACCTTCGAGCGGTAAGTAAAATTCAGCATGGCACTTTCAATATTCTGGTTGAACATCGGCTTGCTGGCCATGCTTTCAAGGGCATTCATGTAATAGTCGTCGTTGGGATTCCGCCCCGAAAGAACTTCTGTAAACAAATCCTTTATTAAAGCCTGGTTATTGTATCCAATAATTGTACCTCCCAACGGCACAATACTGAAAGTAAATTTGTGTGGTGAGGTTAAAAAAGCCGGGTTGTAATTGGATGAATTAAATTGATTTTCAAAAGGATAAAATGCCAGGCTGGACTGAGCTTTGACCATTGCTACCATTAATGTCATCAACATCAGCAGAAACAATTTCCGTCTGCATTTAGATCCGTGCATCATGAATTAAAATTATAATTATAGCATTGCCGATGTTTTCTGCCAAAATCTGCCCATTCTAAACAGCGTCTATCCTTCTGATAAATTTTTCACGTTTATATTAACGCAGTAATCAACTTAATATTATTACCCGGTCGTAATTCGGGTTAAAATTGAGTAACGCGATTGTCTTTTGCCTAAAACTCCGCATTCTTTGGTGTTCTTGGGAAGGCGATCACATCGCGGATGTTGCCCATACCGGTAACAAACAACATTAACCTTTCGAAACCTAAACCGAAACCGCTGTGAGGAACTGTTCCGAAGCGTCGGGTATCAAGGTACCAATCCATTTCGTGCACCGGAACGCCCATTTCCTCCATGCGTTTTACCAGTTTGTCGTAGTTTTCCTCACGCTGTGATCCGCCAATAATTTCACCAATTCCGGGGAAAAGAACGTCCATTGCCGAAACAGTTTTGCCATCGTCGTTCTGTTTCATGTAGAATGATTTGATTTCCTTCGGATAATTGATCAGGATAACCGGCTTTTTAAAATGTTTTTCTACCAAATAACGCTCGTGTTCGCTTTGCAAATCAGTTCCCCAATCAACAGGATACTGAAATTTACCCTTTTTGTATGGTTTTGAATCTTTCAGGATATCAATGGCTTCGGTGTATGGCAAACGTACAAAATCGTTTTCCTGAACAAACCGGAGTTTTTCAATCAGTTCCATCGAGCGCTCGTCCATTGGCTTGTTCTTTTCTTCTTCCTGAAGGCGTTTGCTCAGGAAATCCAGATCGTCCATGCAATTTTCGAGCGCATATTTTATCAGGCTTTTCAGAAAATCTTCTGCCAGATCCATGTTGTCCTGCAATTCATAGAAAGCCATTTCTGGTTCAATCATCCAGAATTCGGCA
>JAUYEQ010000569.1 GCA_030691295.1 Bacteroidota bacterium | reverse complement strand
TTATAGCTTTGTTGTGCTTTAAAATATTCACGAAAAGAACCAGCACTTATGGATTATAATTTTATCGGTAAAACTATTCTGATTGTTGAGGACGAGGAAGTTAGCCGGTTCTTTTTTGAAAAAGCATTAAAGAAAACCAGGGCAAATCTCTTTTTTGTAAACGATGGTGTCGAAGCCGTTCAAATGATCAGTGAAAACACTGAAATTGACCTGGTTTTAATGGATATCCGGCTTCCACGAATGAATGGAATTGAAGCAACGGCAAAAATAAAGGAATTAATTCCTGAAATTCCGGTAATTATACAAACAGCTTATGCGATGCATTCGGCTCAGGATGAAGCGCGAAACAGTGGTTGCGATGAATTTGTAACCAAACCCATCAAAATAGAAACATTGCTTTCTATCCTTAAAAAGCACCTGATTTATTAATTCACAGGTGGATAAAAAGCATCTTTAAAGTGCTCTATTTCAAAACTCCTTCCGTAAAAAACAATCGAAATTACATCAAACCGGGTATCAAGGTTGACATTGTTTTCCTGAATGTAGGCTTCAGCGGCATTTACCAGAAACCGTATTTTTTTGTTTGAAACAGCCTCTGTCGGATGCTCGTACGAATCGGTTCCCCGTGCTTTCACTTCAATAATTACCAGTTCGTTGCCATCTTTTGCAATGATGTCAATTTCCAGATGGTGCGAAAACCAGTTCAGCGCCAGTATTTCATATCCTTTTGAGCGGAGATGTTCAACGGCCAGTTCTTCACCTTTTCGTCCGAGTTCTTGTGCTTTGCTCATGGCTGAATCCGTTTAAGAATGCAGGTATTACCAACTTCCAGAGAATATTTGGCGCCTAACATTAGCGAAAGGTTTTTGGGAATATGGCCGACCGGAAAGTCAAAACAAACCGGGAATAGATAGTCCTTAACAGATTCCAGTATGATTTCATAAGCCGATTTGCCAAAAGGACTTTCATTGTCTTTCATGTCGGTAAAACCTCCAACCACCAATCCTGCCAGATTTTTAAGCTGTCTGGTCAAACGGAGGTTCTGCATCATCCGGTCGATGTGATATAGGTATTCCGACAAATCTTCGATCAACAGAATTTTTCCTGAAGTTTCAAGCTGCCAGGGAGTTCCCTGAAGGCTGTAAAGCAACGATAAATTTCCTCCAACCAGTTCTCCTGAACAAACACCTGCGCGGTTCAACGAATTAGGAACAGTCTCGGTTTGCGATTTTCCGGTGGAAAGCAAATCCATCAGGCTTAAAAAACTTCGGGTTGGTTTTTTATTTTCAAGAAAAAACGCAGGCATGGCAGCATGAATACTTGCCAATCCGAGTTTATTCAAAATAGAATGTAAAACAGTTACATCGCTGAACCCAACCAGCCATTTCGGGTTTTTCAGCAAAGGGGAAAAATCCAGTTTTTCAATGATCCGAACTGATCCGTAACCTCCCCTGGCGCAAATAATGGCTTTGGTTTGGGTATCGTTAATGGCTTCCTGTAAATCAGACGCGCGTTGCTGATCGCTGCCCGAATACTGAAAATTCCTGTCGAAAACATGTTTGCCTATCAGCACTTCATAACCAACATCCTGCAATAACTCAATACCCGGAATTATTTTGTCTTTCTGCACTTTACCGGCAGGAGCCACAATCCGGATGCGGTCGCCTTTTTGAAGGTATTCAGGAAAAATCATTAACGTACTAATTTATTTGTTCTTCAGCAGATCCCTTATTTCAGCCAGTAAAACCTCTTCGTTTGAAGGTGGAGGTGGGGCAGGAACTTCAACAGGCGCGACTTCTTCTTTCTTTTTCATTGAGTTCATGGCTTTGATCATCATGAAAATGGCGAATGCAATAATCAGAAAATCAACAGTTGTTTGAATGAAGTTCCCGTAATTAATAGATACTGCCTGTGTTGTAACAACTCCGGCGGCATCGAGAATCTCATCTTTCATGATAATTTTGAGATCGGTGAATTTTACCCCACCAAGAAGAAGTCCGATTGGAGGCATGATCACATCAGAAACTACCGAACTGACGATTTTGCCGAAAGCTCCACCAATGATGATACCCACTGCCATGTCAACAACGTTTCCGCGCATGGCAAAAGCCTTAAATTCTTGTGCTAGACTCATAATGATAAAATTTTAGTTTGAGGTTTGTAACTATTTAACATGAAACAATATTTAGTGGAATTGATAAAAAAGCTAACGAAACTTCAAATATTTTTCAGGATTAAAAATTACGGTTAATTTTTGAGAAATCATTGTAATTTGGAATTTATTATTTCCTAAAATTTCGCCATCAGCTTCACCGGCAATGTTATGGGGCGAAGAAATTGAGATATTATAAGCCTGATGGGTCGAAACACGTGGATCTTTTACAAATTCTCCTGAATACAACCCGGTCAGGTTGCGAAGTATTCCGAACAAACCAATTTTCCGGATGATGGTGACCTGAAAATGGCCATTATCGGGCACTGCACCCGGAGCTTGCATCATTCCTCCGCCATTAAATTCTCCAATACCGATACTTACAGAAAAGATCAGTTCATTAATCTCTTGTCCGTCTATGATTACGCGGGTCTTGGTGGTTTGAAATTTCCAGAAACTTGCTCCAAGTGCTTGCAGGTAAAGCATTATTCCTGTCCTGCCCTTGTCTTTCAGTCTGTTTGTTTTTTCTGCTACCATCGCATCGAATCCAAAGCCGGCCATGTTTGCAAAATAACATGTTTTTGCTGATCCGTTTTCTGAAAAGGAAATCCGGCCAACATCCTGCCGCATGGTATCGCCCTTTTGCAATAGTTTTATCGCTGATTTATAGTCGTTTGGAATTCCGAAAGTTTTAATCCAGTCGTTACCGGTTCCAACAGGGATCATAGCTATTGTAATTTCTTCAGGAAGACACACCGTTTGCGAAAAGATTCCATTTACTGCTTCATTCAGCGTACCATCGCCTCCCGCGATAATCAGGTGGCGAAATCCCTGCTCAATGGCTTCAGTGGTTAATTGAATAGTATGTTTAGGATATTCCGAAACTTTTAATTCATATTCAAAGCCATGTTCGTGAAGCGTTTTGAGTATTTTTGCCTGATCTTTTTTGCCTCTGCCCGATCCGGCATGTGGATTCAAAATAACAAACCACTTTATTTTCGATGGTTTTTCCATGCATGAAAATTGTGCTTTTTATAAATATTTCAATTCAGCCCAGCAGTAATTCTGCAAGTTCATCAACCGATTCGACCAGATAGTCCGGACCGCAGGCACTGAGTGTCTCCAATGTCCCAAATCCGTAACGAACGGCAATACTTGAAATTTCATTCTCTTTGGCGCCAATCAGGTCATAATGCGTGTCGCCGATCATCACCACCGAAGACGATGGCCGAATGCGGTTTCGTTCCATTAATTCACTGATCAACTGACCTTTTCCTGAGTGTTTTCCGGTTGCCTCGGCGCCTTGCAGATCATCGATGTACCGGTCGAACTCAAAATGCCGGATGATCATTTTGGCGTATTTCTCCAATTTCGAAGTTACTACATAAATGTGTTTTCCTGAAAGGTGTAACTCTTCCAGTAATTCCCCAATACCGGAATAAGGTTCGTTTTCGTACAATCCTTTTTCTCCAAAATAAGTGCGGAAATGTTCCACTGCCAGATTTGTATTGCGCTCATTTAATCCAAACAGGTTTTTAAATCCATCCTGAAGTGGCGGACCAACAAAGCGTTCGAGGATTTCGCTGCTGTAACCGTCAATTTGCATTTGTCGCAACGCATATTTCAACGAATTACCGATTCCCAGGCGGGGATTGGTCAGGGTTCCGTCGAGGTCGAAAAGGATGTGGGAGAAAGGCATAAAGAAGTTAAAGGTTATGAGTTTAAAGTTCAAAGTTAAAGGTAACTCATTCAATTAATAATGTGAATTCACTATTCAAAGCTCAACTTTAAACGTTGAACCTTAAACTTTAAACTACATGGAAATAAAGATGCGTTTCTTCGTTCTGCTGGCAGTTTTTGCCTTTTCTTCCAGCAAATCGTAGTCTGCTTTCCTGCTTTTAACAAACTCGTTAAAAGCTTCTTCCGTTTGCCATTCATCGATAACCAGAAATATTCCGTCACCTTCGCCACTGTCGAGCACATCGGTTCCCATGTATTCGGGCGATTTGCTGAAGAATTTCACCCAATCGCCTTTCGGATCGTAAAACGATTCAAATTTTTCACGCTCCTTGAATTTTACTTTTAATTCCCAAATTACCTTAAACATAGACTCTTGTTTTAAACGACTGCAAATGTGCGGAAAAAGTATTTCAGAATCAACCATTAAATAAAAAACCGCCCTTCCGTAGAAAAGCGGTTCCGATTTATAGAGTGTAAGCAACCGATCCGCCTTGACGACGGTACTGAGGCTTACGAAAACCGCACCAACAGTAGTTGGCACGATTGTATTTTTATCCATGTAGAGACGCCCGATCGGGCGTCTCTACAACAATTAATCCGTCTATTTAATCTCCGACCCGTTTTTAACCGGTATGGTTGGTGTCACAAATTTCAGAGAACCGTCGGCATCCTGCGCCATCAGGATCATTCCCTGCGACTGGATTCCTTTCAGTTCCTTTGGTTCGAGGTTTACCAGAATACTCACCTGTTGTCCGATAATTTCTTCAGGATTGTAATATTCGGCAATGCCCGAAACAACAGTGCGTTTGTCGATTCCGGTGTCGATGGTCAGTTTAAGCAGCTTTTTTGTTTTGGGTACACGTTCGGCTTCCAGAATGGTTCCGGTGCGAATGTCCATTTTATTGAAATCGTCGAAGGTGCAGTTTTCCTTGGCCGGTGCGACCTGCGCATTGGCTACTTCGTTGGCCTTTTTGGTAGCCAATAGTTTGTTTACCTGCTTTTCAATCACTTCATCTTCAATTTTCTCGAACAACAATTCCGGAGTATTTACCTGATGGCCGCCCGGTAACAAATCGGTGCGTCCAAGATTGCTCCAGTTCAGTTCGTCCATGTTCAGGAATCCACGTAATTTATCCATGCTGAACGGAAGGAAGGGCGCAAAAATGATGGTCAGGTTGGCGGTAATCTGCAAACTTACGTACATGATGGTTTTCACGCGTTCCGGATCTGTTTTTACGACGATCCACGGTTCGGCATCAGCAAGGTATTTGTTGCCCAAACGTGCCAGATCCATTGCAAACTTTAGCGCTTCACGGAAACGGTACTGGCCGATACTCTTTTCAACTTCAGCCTTAATTACTGAAATTTCGGCCAATGCAAGCTTGTCTGTTTGGGTAAGTTCGCCAGCTTCAGGAACTTTTCCGGAGTAATACTTTTGGGTTAAAACCAGTGCGCGATTGACAAAATTGCCCAACACGGCCACCAGTTCGTTGTTATTGCGGGTCTGAAAATCTTTCCAGGTAAAATCGTTGTCCTTAGTTTCAGGCGCGTTGGCGGTCAGTACGTATTTCAGCACATCTTCCTTCCCCGGAAACTCTTCCAGGTATTCGTGCAGCCAAACTGCCCAGTTCCGCGAAGTAGAAATTTTGTCACCTTCGAGGTTCAAAAATTCGTTGGCAGGAACGTTTTCAGGCAAAATGTACGAACCTTCGGCTTTCAGAATAACCGGGAAAATAATGCAATGAAAAACAATGTTGTCTTTGCCAATAAAATGCACCAGTTTGGTTTCCGGATCTTTCCACCATTTTTCCCAATCCGGAGTTAATTCTTTGGTTGCCGAAATGTAGCCGATCGGCGCATCGAACCATACATAAAGCACTTTGTTTTCAGCGCCCTCAACCGGAACCGGCACCCCCCAATCGAGGTCGCGGGTTACGGCACGTGGCTGCAAACCGCCGTCGATCCAGGATTTACACTGGCCGTAAACATTCGATTTCCATTCCTTGTGACCTTCCAGAAGCCATTCTTTCAGCCAATCTTCGTACTGGTCGAGCGGCAAATACCAGTGTTTGGTTTCTTTCAGCTCCGGAACATTTCCACTGATCATCGATTTCGGGTTGATCAGTTCGTTCGGACTCAGCGCACTTCCGCAGCTTTCGCACTGGTCGCCATAAGCTTTTTCAAACCCGCATTTCGGGCAGGTTCCGGTGATGTATCGGTCGGCCAGAAATTGTTTGTTTTCGGCGTCGTAATATTGTTCGGAGGTTTTTTCGATGAACTTTCCGTCCTGATAAAGTTTCATGAAAATCTCGGAAGCAGTTTGGTGGTGAATCGGATCGCTGGTTCGGGCGTAAATGTCGAACGAAATTCCGAAACGCTGGAACGAATCCTTGATCATGCCGTGGTATTTGTCCACGATATCTTGCGGTGTAACACCTTCATTCTTGGCTTTCAGGGTAATAGGCACGCCATGCTCGTCGGAGCCGCCGATAAAAGCCACTTCCTGTCCGTTCATCCGGAGAAAACGGGCATAAATATCAGCCGGAACATACACGCCGGCAAGGTGGCCGATGTGAACCGGTCCGTTGGCATACGGCAAAGCCGAAGTAATGAGGGTACGTTTGAAGTCAGTCATTGTACAATGATTTTATTGAGGGTGACAAAGATAAGCGAAAATTTGAGTCAAAAAGGAAAAGTGTTCAGTCGCAGTCGCAGAAAAAGTTGACTTATTGTTATCATGGCTAAAAACATTTTGGTTCTACTCTTTTGGTTCGTATTTAAAAAACTCTTCGGTTGATTGTATCCTGATTTGTCCGCTTCGTCCGCTGTCTGCCCAACCCATTGCGGAAGGGCCTGATTGACCGTTTGAGCCATTTCTTCCGTTGGGATTTCCAATGCCGCCTCTTCCTCCGGAGCCTCCGCTACCGCCAGATCCGTGCAATCCGCCCGAACCGCCCTTGCTGCTGGCTGTAATTATATATAGAAATGGCATCGCGTCATCGGTGAAATACAGGGTGATATTTCCTCCGTATCCGCCCGGGCCGCCCAATCCGCCGGGGCCGCCGGGGCCACCTGGACCCTGTTTCACAACTTCAACCACAACTTCGATCACCTCATCAACATACACCGTCTCGCTTACTTCAACATCTACCTCAATTTCACCTAAATTGAGCGAACAACAAATTCAGTTTCCCTTCTGGGTTCACTTGATGTAGTCGATGTAGTGTTTTTAATTGAATTTTTGTGGTTTGCTTCAGGATAGGCCTATTTTCGGGTACT
>JAUYEQ010000559.1 GCA_030691295.1 Bacteroidota bacterium | reverse complement strand
AAATCCAATCCGATATTCTGGGTGGTAGTTTCTTCCCATTTGATGTCAGGATCATAAGCATCCGGACGTAAGGTTGGCAGAAATACGCCACCAATCGGATAATAATTACCCGGAGAAGAACTTCTGTATTTAGCCTGTGTCGGATAATCGTTGCCGACATCCTGCTGACCGGTAACACCCCAGCCCAATCTCAGTTTCAGATCAGAGACAGCCTTGACATTTTTTAGGAACGACTCATCTTTTATTTTCCATGCAAAAGCTGCAGATGGGAAAAGCCCCCACTTGTTGTTGGCAAATCTCGAAGAACCGTCATTACGAAGGGTAAGGGTTAGTAAATACCTTTCTGCCAATGTGTAATTCAAACGACCAAAGAATGAAACCAATTGGTTCTCGGTAATGAAAGGACTAATAGAGTCGGTAACACCTTTTCTGTAATTCATTCCTTCACGTTGAAAATGCTGCCATGAATAACCGGCAGTAGCATCTACCTTACTGTTTATCTGATCAAGTGTTTTTGTATAGTTCAGATAGAAATCAAGCAGGTCATTCTGATTTTTGCCTGTATAATTACTTGTTCTGCCAATAGTAGGACTTGTAAGTACAGATGGCGAAGTATTTGGACGGTTATTGTGTCCGGTACTTTCTGCATAATCAGTTGCCAAATTCAGGTTGGCCCGTAATTCAGGAATAAAAGGTATTTGATAATTGAACTGGATGTTTCCGATCACTCTTTTTACATTCGACTTATTGTCGGCAGCCAAAAGTTGTTCAACCGGATTGGGAGTTCCAAGGTTTGCGCCATAATTACTCCATTGAAAATAGCCAGCAGATGCTGCATTGCCATCCATAACCGGTTTTGAAGGATCCATATTGATTGCCGATCCCACAGCTCCTGCATCACCAAAATTGGTATCTGTGTTCATCCCTTTGGCATTGATATTCAATTTTAAAGTGCCATCGAAAAAGCTTGGATCAAGACTAACAGAAGCTGTCATTCTTTTCATGTCCGTATTCTTCAGGATACCATTCTGATCGGTATAACCAATAGAAACGCGGTATGGCAAAGTTTTATATGCACCTGAAACACTAAGGTTATGATCGTGAGAAATAGCATCACGGTAAATTTCCTTTTGCCAGTTTGTGTTTTGATTTCCCAGCTTGGAGAAGCTTTCTGCGCCAAATAAATCTTTATGATCGTAAGCAATTTGTCTGATTTCGTCGCCGGAATATACGTCCATAAATTTGGTTGCGCTTGAAACCGAAGTATTTCCATCATAAGAAATCCTCATTGCACTGCCAACTTTTCCTTTTTTGGTAGTGATCAGGATTACGCCGTTTGAAGCCCTCGAACCATAAATAGCGGTTGAAGAAGCATCTTTCAAAACGGTAAAGGTTTCGATGTCGTTAGGGTTCACAAATGCAAGAAAGTTGGAACTTCCTGAAATGTTATCGTTTGCAATAGGAACACCATCAATAATAATCAATGGGTCGTTGGAGGCATTCAATGATGAACCTCCGCGAATACGGATGGTTGCACCGCTTCCAGGAGCACCACCAGCAGTTGTAATAACCACACCGGCACTTTTACCCATTAGCAAATCCTGAGGCGAAGTGATTGCGCCTTTGTTAAAATCTTTCGAACTCACCGTACTTATGGCACCTGTTGCATCCGATTTTTTAACCTGACCATATCCGATTACAACCACTTCATCCAATTGTTCTGTGTCAACTACAAGTGCAACTCTAAGGGCTTGTTGTCCCTGAGCTGTAATTTCCTGTGTCTTATAACCGATAAATGAAAACTGAATGACATCACCCCTATTTACACTTAGGGTAAAATTGCCATCGAAATTAGAAATCGTTCCATTTGTAGTTCCTTTAACCACAATAGATACACCTGGCAAAGCTTCTCCCGATGAGCTATCGGTCACCTTGCCCGAAAATACTGATTGCTGTGCCATTGCGAGGTTTCCCAGCAAAAGCGATAGAATCAATATTGTTACATTTAGGTTTTTGCGAATAATCCTCATGTTTTTAATTAATTATTGGTTCAAATACTCGTTTTAAACTCATTGATCTGATTTTTTTTAGTTAATTCCTTTAATGTTTGTCCGTTTTTTTGACTTGTAATTATTAATTCCGGGACCAAAGTATATAAACCGTTAAGATTTAGTTAAAAAATGTTACAATTGGTTTATTGCAAACGATTGCGAAGTCGTTTGCATACAAAATGTTATAAAACAGGTAGTTGCTGGTAGGTATGAATCACAGCTGTTTTATCAGGAATTTTTGATAATTTGAGCAACTCAAATATCGACCAACTTTATGAACCCAAACTATTGTTTATAACCGGAAATATGCGTAGCAATCAAATTACAATCAAGGATATAGCGCGAATTCTGGGGATCTCCCCTTCAACAGTATCGAGGGCGCTGAAAGATCATCCGGATATAAATGTTGACACAAAAAAGGCGGTGAACGATTTGGCCAGCAAATTAAAGTACCGCCCAAACGCGGTTGCCCTCAGTTTAAAAAATAGCAGGAGCAATACCATCGGAGTGATGATTCCCGAAATCGTACATTATTTCTTCTCTTCTGTTATCAGTGGGATTGACGATGTGGCTTCACAAAAGGGGTTTACAGTAATCATTTGTCAATCGAACGAAAGCTACGACCGTGAAGTGGCCAATGCACGGACATTGCTTTCGCACCGGGTTGATGGAATTTTGGTATCCATCTCAAAGGAGACCAATTCGTTCGATCATTTGACCGACCTTCAGGAAAGTGGAATTCCACTGGTATTTTTTGACCGTATAACTTCTGAAGTCAATGCCGACCAGGTGGTAATTGACGATATGGAAGCATCCTACAAAGCAACGCGCCACATGATTGAGACCGGACGTAAACGAATTGCCCATTTTGCCGGTCCGCAAAGTTTGGTTATCGGACGTGATCGCCTTCAGGGATATTTGAATGCCCTTACAGAAGCCGGGTTGCCCATTGACAATCGCCTGATTATTGAAGCCGATGATTTTGAAAAAGCACGAAATGCCGTGGTTGAGTTGATTGATTCCGGGAATATTCCTGACGGTATTTTTGCAGTGAACGACCTGACTGCCATTGGAGCCATGCAGACTTTTCAGAAAAAAGGATTCAAGGTACCGGATGACATATCGATTGTTGGTTTCAGTGATGGCCGTTTCTCCGGAATTACCGACCCGAATCTCACTTCTGTTGACCAGCATGGCTACGAAATGGGCACTACTGCTGCCGAAATGCTTTTCCAGCGAATTCTTTCCAGCGAATCAGAATACATTCCTGAAGTGAAAGTTTTAACAGCAGATTTGATTGTGCGAGGCAGTTCGGTGAGGGAATAGGTAATATCATTTCTTTAACGCTGCCTTGCTGAAAATATACTCCGGAATTTCTACGTTGAATTCGATTTTGGTGATTTTAAATTCGGTGCCATCGCCTTCTTTCAGCATATCTTTATAAATTATGGTTGACGGGAACCACCGACCTTTTACCTGAATTACATCTTTCATTTCCAAACGTTTGAGCAATTGCCCGCTTTTGGCATACAATTCTTGTTTCAGCGGAACAAAACGTTCAGTATCAACCCACATCTTTTGCGAGTGGTAAGCTACGTCAGTCACTTTGGCGGTAAGTTCAATCAGGTAGGTATTGCGGCCATTCATTTCTTCTTCGCCCAACACTTTTGCAGTGTAAATGTCGGTGAGTTTGCGGTCGTCCATCATGTCTTCGTACGAAAGGTCGGAGCCCATTACCGATTGGCGCAACAGGTGACCCGAAATCTGGATGATGCGGTCGGTCGATGGTGAATAAATCCAAAGCTGGTTTTCGAGTTTCAGCATTTTGGTTCCCTGTTCGCGGGCTGGAGAAAGGTACTCGGTAAACGACTTTTTGTCGCCCATTGCGTAGGTTTTCGAGGTGATGGTTCGCGCACCTCGTTTCCCCTGTATGGTAATCTGCGATTCCATCACCCGGTTGTCCGACGACAGGTTTTTGTCCACCTTTTTCAGGATTTCGTTGGCATCGGGAGCGGTGAAGCCGGTCAATGTGATAGCAATTAAGATGAATGTAATTAGAGTTTTCATTTTGCGTGTTATCGTTATTTTAAAATGTAAATACTTTTTTACTCACCCCGAGTGCGCTTCGCTTACTTTACCCCTCTCTTTTTGAAGAGAGGGGTAAAGACCTGCTTGCAGGTCTTGGGGTGAGTCGAAATAATAAGACACGAATCAAGTTTTATGCCTCCAATTCTTTAAAAAGTTGCGAGGTTTTTCGTTTATAAATACCCACCCCTGCAAGCATTGCGCCAATTACAGTCGATAAAATTCCGGGCACAAATCCGATATAAAAATCAACCGGGGTGATGCGGGCGCGGATAATGGTGGGCATCATCATCGACGAACCTTTCATCGAATCGCCCAGATTTAACCCATAAGTTTGCATCAGCCAGGCAAAGAACAGACCGATGGCAGTACCAACAACCGACCCGGCAATGCCAACCATCACAGATTCGTACACGAGGGTTCGGTAAACATGTTTTTTCTCTTCGCCCATAGCCAGCCGGATGCCAAATTCGCCGTAACGGCGTATTCCTCCGAGCAATCCGGCATTCCATAAAACCAACGACATGGCCAGCATAAATACAAAGGTAATAATCGCGCCCATCGTGTTCGACAAATCAACGAACTGTCCCATGCTTCCCTGATCTTTAAGCGATAACATCACCGGGGCGTATTCATCATTTTCAGGATTTGGGAAATTGGATACGAACTTTTCTTTTACATCTGCGGCCTGATCAGCCGAAAAGTAGCCTGAACCGAAAAATCCGGTGATTTCGGTGGCAGCATC
>JAUYEQ010000542.1 GCA_030691295.1 Bacteroidota bacterium | reverse complement strand
ACCATTGGTGTTGGCACAACTCGTGACATGAGTTCGATAATTACCGGCATTTTTTTACCATCGCTTACATGCAAAGACTACACTGTTGCTGAGAAAGTTAATCTGTGGCGTGGTAAAGCCAAGGCTGGTGTTCACCCGCTGTGGAATACGATAGTGGCAACTGATTTGGCTAAACAGGTTCCTGAACTTGACATTCCGGTCTATTTTTTTCACGGAATATACGATTACACAGTATCTTACCATTTGGCGAAGGACTATTTTGATAAGTTAAAAGCACCCGTGAAAGGTTTTTACACATTTGAAAAATCAGCTCACAGTCCCATGTTTGAAGAGCCTCTGAGAATGCAGCAGATTTTACAGGAGGATGTACTTGCAGGAAAGAACAATTTTGCAGATATCGAATGATACACTCTCAACCCTTAATATATCTTAAATTATTATGTATTTATATGTTCTCAATTTGATAAATTGCATTAATATTGCTGATTGATGTCCCTAATTGAAAAACTTAATTGCTCATTATGGCACCATTCCACCATTCAAAACTGCTGCCGAAAATAATTTTACTGCTAATTCCAATTCTGGTTTTGCAATTCAGTGCTGTTGGTCAGGTAAAGTATCCTTACTTAAAAGCCGAACTGAAAACCAATCTATCCAAAATTACCTGTTTGGATAACTTTGATCTGGAGGCCAAACAGATAAACTGGGAATTACAAAACCCAAATGAAAGAAAGCTCTTGTTCCAAAATCTCAACTTTTTTTCACCTGAAATAGGATTGGCGCTGGCTCTTGTTCCTGGTGCAGGTGAATATAAATTCTTCTTTAAAACTTCGGATAGCGGAAGGGAATGGGCTTATGACAAAATCATCAAAATGTAGGATATGCAACGGGCGGAATATTGTCACCTTTCATGAACATGAATAAAATGCCATTATTAAAGATCTGCTAACAAGTCAACAGAACTTGCTAAACGCATAATCTACAACAGTATTCCGGCACACTTGCTTTACCCATAGCGACCCCGGTGGGATCACTAAAAAAGGAGACTAAATCCATGTAATCTATACAATTACATGGATTCCGCTTTTTGATATTTTCAAAAAAAGGAAATTTCACACAAAATATGGAACAATCCAAGTTGGAATTTTGTATATTTATTAGCATTTCAAATAAACTATCGACACTGAAACCAAATGTCATTTTCGCTGTTTTATTATTGCAATAATTGATAAAATAAAGGACTGATCATGTACCTGAAACTAATTTTAAAAATCAGAAATACAGCTTTATTCCAAGCAATCGAAAAGTTTGCAGACATATCTTTGTTATTGATTTTTGGAATGGCAACGATAAACGGATTCTCAGTAAACGTTCAAAATAATTCCGGAAAGTTTTCTACTGAGATAAATAGTGAGACAATTGACTATTCTGATTTTGAAACAAGACACCTTTTACCTGAATTGTCGGTTCTGAATAAAAATTCCATCTCCGGCAAAACAATTCTTCAAAATTCCGGATTTTTCCGGCTGGCTTATAATGGCAATGGTGTTGACCACATGAACATCAATCTTGTAAACCTGGATTTAGCTGGAATAATTATTGGTGATGAAATCGGTGTATTTGACGGTGATATTTGTGCCGGAGCTGCAGTTATTTTGGAAAAACACATAATTGACAACAGTATCAGTATTCCGGCATCGGCCAATGATGGAACAGAAAATAATCAGAATGGGTACATTCCGGGGCATAAAATCACATTAAAATTATACAGGAACAAAACTGTTTACAAACTATACTTTCAAGCAGTTAATAACACCAATGATGTTTTTGAAAAATGGGAATCAATGTTCGCAGTGGTCGATTTTTCGAAGTCAACCGGACAATCGCCACTAGAATTTGTAACCGGAATTAAAATTTATCCGAACCCATTCGCGGAATCGGTAAGAATTGAGATTAATTTACCTCAAAAACAACCATTAACAGTCGACATTTTTAACATGAGCGGGCAACTGATCAAAACCCTTTTTAAGGGTGATGCCGAAAGACAAACAATTCTTGTTTGGGATGGCAAAGACAAAGAAGGCAAAAAAGTCACTTCAGGAATTTATTTGTGCCAGTCGAATCAGACAATCGTAAAAATCAACTACCAAACTTCACCGAATTAGGATAAGCTACTATCCCAAGCTGATCTTATTTTGTGTCAATTCAAAAAAAATCATCTACAAGAATATTTTTTGAAAACCGAATATAAAAATTTTGTAAATTTATTTGCAATTTGAATTTAAGGCAATTGATCATTCCCGACCGATCAAAAATTTACTATTAGCAATGTGAACGGTATAATTGTTTATAAAAAAACCGCTCAGAATAAGGAAGAACCAATTGATTTAACTGGAAATCCACCCGGAGTTTATTTAATAAAAACAAATTCTGACCACCTAAAAGTCCACAAAATCATTCTTCAATAAACAGATTTTCAGATCCC
Organism: Bacteroidota bacterium; assembly: GCA_030691295.1. Lineage (GTDB taxonomy): Bacteria > Bacteroidota > Bacteroidia > Bacteroidales > Prolixibacteraceae > Aquipluma. The sequence continues at coordinate 2,406 of JAUYEQ010000542.1, read as the reverse complement.
CCAATAAACAAAATTGTTGGGGGATTCTTCTTTTGTTCATGTACTGAACTTTCAGTTAAATAAATGGTTTCAGGTATAGTGTGTTGGAAATTTAGGGTTAAATATTGACCTTTATCGAATTATTTAAATTAGCAACTACATGAAAAGGCTGACATTTATAATTTATCTTCTCCTGTTGGCAACGAATAGCTTTGCCCAGGGGCATTTTATAGTTGCATTTACCGGCAATGGGCAGGATCACATGAATCTCAACGTGGTAACGGCAACCATTGGTGGTGTGGCTCTGAAGGCAGGTGATGAAATTGCTGCATTTGATGGTACAATTTGTTGTGGTAAATATACCCTGTCTCAACCAATAGTTATAACAAACCCGGCAACTTTTGCAATCATTGCGGCTTCCCGTAAAGATGACGGATTATCAAATGGTTATACTGTTGGCCATGCTATCACCTATAAATTCTGGGATGCCAGTTGGAATAACGGTATAGGACGCGAACTATCAGGAATTTCTACTGAATATTTTGACAATACAGGTGCTGCAATAGCTGCCCAAACATATACAATTAACGGAACAGCTATAGTAAAACTAACAGTTGCTGCGCCAGTGAATCAAACGCCTGTAGCAAATGCCGGACCCGACCAAACGGTTAACGAAGGTGGCAATGTGACTCTGGATGGTTCTGTTTCTTCCGATGCAGATGGCAATCCACTTACTTATTCATGGACAGCACCGGCAGGAATAACCCTAAGCTCGGCCACAGTTGCCAAACCTACTTTTACGGCGCCTCAAGTTACGCAAGATACCCAATATACATTTTCGCTGGTTGTTAACGATGGAACTGTCAACTCTCAAACCGATCAGGTTATAGTCACAGTAAAACAAGTAAACAAGACTCCAACCGCCAATGCAGGTTCGGATCAATCAGTAAACGAAGGCGCAATTGTCACTTTGGATGGAACAGCTTCCAATGATCCAGACAGCGATCCGTTAAGCTATTTATGGACTCCACCAACAGGAATCACTTTGAGTTCTATGACCTCATCGCAACCAACTTTTACCACTCCTGAAGTAAATGCTGATACACAATATACATTTTCCCTGGTGATAAATGATGGAATAGTCAACTCAACAGCAGACCAGGTTGTTATCACTGTAAAACACGTGAACAAAGCACCGGTTGCCAACGCAGGTCCGGATCAATCGGTAAATGAGAATGTTCTTTATACGCTCGATGGTTCAGCATCCACTGATCCTGAGGGTGATCCATTAACGTACAAATGGACTGCCCCGGCTGGCATAACCTTAAGCTCTTTATCAGCAGCAAAGCCAACCTTTACAGCACCTGCTGTAACCGTGAACACAAATTATGTCTTTACTTTGGTGGTGAACGATGGGAAAGTGGATTCGCCAGCCGATCAGGTTATTATCACAGTCAAGCGCGGGAATCAGACACCAACCGCCAATGCAGGTCCGGATCAATCGGTAAACGAAGGGGTAATTGTTACTTTGGATGGAACAGCTTCCAATGATCCCGACAGCGACCCGTTAACCTATTTATGGACTCCACCAATAGGAATCACTTTGAGTTCTGCATCCGCATCGAAACCAACTTTTACTGCTCCTGAAGTAAATGCTGATACACAATATACATTTTCCCTGGTGGTAAATGATGGAACAGTCAACTCAACAGCAGACCTGATTGTTATTTCGGTGAAAAATATTGACAGTGCCCCTTACGTAAAAGATCCGATCAAAGATGTTTCTGTTGACAAAAAATCACCTAATCTGGTGATCGATTTAAGAACAGTATTTGCCGACAATGATCCTCTAGATGTATTGAGTTATATTGTAAGCTCAAATTCAAACAGCAATGTAGTAACAACAACAATCACAGGCTTCGATCTCACTTTGATTTTTTCTACAGAAAACACCGGATCAGCTGAAATAGAAGTTAGTGCAAGTTCAAACGGAAAATCGGCCAAATCAAAATTTCAGGTTGAAGTGAAAATACCAACCGGAATTGATCCATTGTTGATGAACCAGAATGTAAAGATATATCCAAACCCTACATCCGGAATAGTTAATGTTGTATTCGAACAAATTCCTCAAAATGGAACATATCTGACAGTAAGAAGTATAATTGGCATGACGGTTCTTCAAAAGCTTGTTCAGAATAAGGAAGAATCGATTGATTTATCAGGAAATACTCCGGGAGTTTACCTGATACAAACAAATCAGAACAGTTCCAAAGTACGAAAAGTAATTTTAAAATAATTAACATCACTAATACCTAAATTGAGCGAACAACAAATTCAGTTTCCCTTCTGGGTTCACTTGATGTAGTCGATGTAGTGTTTTTAATTGAATTTTTGTGGTTTGCTTCAGGATAGGCCTATTTTCGGGTA
>JAUYEQ010000219.1 GCA_030691295.1 Bacteroidota bacterium | reverse complement strand
CCTTTCGACTCTGATAAAAAACTTACCCGGAATGGTTTACCGTTGCCTGCTTGACGAAAATTACAGCATGAAATTCGTGAGCAATGCATGTTTTCGGATTACCGGCTACCAACCTGAAGATTTTACCGGCAGCAAACCCATTGCATTTACCAGCTTGATTTTGCCCGAATACAGACAGCCAATCTGGGAAAAATGGCAGCAAACGATGGCTGACAAATCGATTTTCGAAGCAGAATATCCAATTCAGACACCATTGGGAGAAATAAAATGGGTCTGGGAACGCGGTGCCTGCATTTTTGATCAAAATGGCGAAATTCAATTTCTGGAAGGGTACATTGAAGACATTACGGCAAGGAAAACCAACGAAACGGAATTGATACAGGCCAAGGAAAAAGCGGAGGAGAGCGATCGGCTAAAATCAGCCTTTCTGGCCAATATCAGCCACGAAATCCGCACACCATTGAACGGAATACTCGGATTTGCCGACCTGCTCAAAACACCCGACCTCTCGCCTGAAAATCAACATGAATTTATCGGCATTATAGAAACAAGCGGGCAACGGATGCTCAACATTATCAATGATTTAATCGACATTTCGAGAATCGAAGCCGGTGAAACAACGCTGAGATTCAGGGAAACCAACCTGAACAATATGATTCGGGAATTACACTTGTTTTTTATGCATGAAGTGAGCAAGGTAAACTTAGATTTCGACTACCATTGCGAGTTTCAGGATGAAGATTGCTCAATTGTAACCGACAACACCAAACTCAACCAGATTTTAACGAACCTGATTAAAAATTCGGTAAAATTCACCTCCGAAGGCTCAATTAAGTTTGGATACCGAAAAAAAGGCCCGATGCTGGAATTTTTCGTGACTGATACCGGACCGGGCATTCCAACTCAACAGCGGGAAATGATTTTTGAACGATTCAGACAGGGAAACGCGGGACTTGAAAGGAAACATGAAGGAGCGGGACTTGGCCTGGCTATTTCAAAAGCTTACGCCGAACTACTTGGAGGTTCGATCAGGCTGGAATCTGAAATTGGCAAAGGCTCCACTTTTATCCTCGAATTGCCCCATAAAACAACCGAATCAATATCGGTATAAACAACCAGTCAGTTTGCGGCCTGCCCTGAATTAGTTCTTCGCCTGATTAGTTTTCGCCCCAGCTTCTCCAAATCCGGCTTCCGGTTTCTTCGTGGTTTTCAATTCGCAAATGAGTATCAATTTCCTGCTGCATTTCTTCCACATGCGAAATCACACCAACAATCCTATTCTCTTTCCGAAGTGATTTCAAGGTCTCAAAAACCACCGACAGCGAATCTTTGTCCAACGAGCCAAATCCTTCATCCAAAAAGAAAAAATTCTGATTCGAATCCGTTATTTTTTGGATATTGTCGGCCAGGGCCAAAGCCAGGCTCAAGGCAGCCTGAAATGTTTGCCCGCCTGAAAGCGTTTTCACGCTGCGAACCTTTCCACCGTTCAGAAAATCGCGCACCTGAAAGTTGTTGTCATTCGTAATTTCGAGGCTCAGTTTTTGGCGGGTAAGCTGAAAAAACCGGTCGTTGGCCGCATTGCACAAATTCTGAAGATAGACCGACGATATGTAATTCACAAAACCACTGCCTTTGAAAAGCGTTTTCATTGTTTTTATATTTTCAGCCCGCAGTTCCAGCGCCTCAAACTCTTTCCGGAGCATCGCCTGACTTTCCAAATCCTTTCTGAGTTTGGTCAACTGCTGCTCAACTTTTCCTGATTCCTTATTTTTCAGGTTCATATTTTCAGTGATCGAAGCTATTTCTGACATCAGTTTTTTATGTGCCTCTCCATCATAAATACGATTGTCAACCTCGTTTTGCAACTGTTTAACCTG
>JAUYEQ010000535.1 GCA_030691295.1 Bacteroidota bacterium | reverse complement strand
ATATGAATATCAGATAGTTGAATGATATTGAACCCATTGAGTTGCTCCGGTAAATTATCAAAATACAGATTTTCATGTCTGACATTTACCTGATAGCGTCCGACAAAAATTCCATAAACGATGACGACAAAAAATCCGCTACAAATTAGGCTGGCACCTGTGATTAGTATCATTTGGGAACGTTTACCGGCCAGCCATCTGAAAATAAAAGAAAGAATGGTACTTATTGAAAAAATGAATTTGGGTAGTAGGTTCAAAAATGAAACTGTAATTACCACATAGAAAAGCGTATAATTCCTGGCTTGGCGGATCACCTCCGGATTCGCGAAAGAGTAGAGTAGAAGTCCAGTGGAAAGCAGGCTTATAAGAAGGTATAATATAGTTAGGTTGATTCTGATTTTTTTTGAACGTTGCTTGATCAAAAGCCAAAACCCGAAATAGGAGATGAGTTCAATCAAAAAAACAAGGGCAAAAAAGAATAGCAAAAATGCGGAAGGAATTCCTCTCATAAATTAGAATTTTAATCAAAAACAGAAAAATACACTTTTTAAGAATGACTTTTGACCACTCAAACCAAATTTTAAGCTAATTGTTGAAAAATCCGTCCATTTCTTCCAGAAGATGAAGGAGAAAAGAAGGAATATTTACTGGTTAAATTGCACAAATACAACAACTTGAATTAAAAAATAATGATTTTAAACTGCCTGAGAATTGGATAATTTTCCAAAAGTTGAGATAGGGCAGGGAATAGGTGAATATTTCTACTGTTGATGCCAAATTCAAAAAACTAATGCTCGTCAATAGCAATCCATCTTTAAATTCACAAATGACAACATGCGGAAAATTTGAATATGTGAATACAAATGTAAATCAAACTGAATTAAACCAAATGTAAATAGATCGAATTATAAATATTTCATTAAAATCTCCAATTAATTTACATCAATAATACATGAGAAATTTAATTATTTTGTAAGTAAATGCATGCTCATATAGTATTTAATAACAGTACGTTAATCGCTATTATATCTATAATAAAATGAATATACTATTTACATATGGGCATAATGTGTGTATTTTAATACTTATATATTTATAAATAACTATTAACCAATATTTTAAACGATATACCTAAAGTATAGATGAAATAATAATAATAGTATATTTAATAAATCTGAGATTGTAATACACAAATGTAATCATCTGAGATGCATAAATGGCAATCAGATATTCATTCGAGTTTATTACATTTGTGCATTCATTAATTTACATTTATATGGAATACAGGATTAGAAAATTTATGGATTACAAAGGAATTTCTCCTTCCGAATTGGCAGATGCTATCGGAGTGCAGCGATCGAATGTTACCCATGTTCTAAAAGCAAGGAATAAACCCAGTTTTCAGTTTATTGAAAAGCTTTTACAGATCTACCCTGAAATAAATGCGAAATGGCTCCTTCTAGGCGAAGGCATCATGATTGAAGGAGTTGCCAAAACACGAACTTTGTTTGATCCTATTCCTGAGCCTTTAATTAATCCTCCTACAAATCCGATTGGCTCTGTAAAAACTGCTGAACCGGACTTTGTCATGGATTCCCGACCGCCTGCACCCAAAGAAGAAACTTTATTACCTCCTGTTCAGGAAAAAAAAGTCGCTGAAAATGAGTTGTATGATTCCTTTTTTGGCTCTGAAAAGCCCATAGAAAGGCTAATTGTATTTTTTAAAGACCAAACTTTTAAGGTTTATAATCCTTCACGATAAGTTTTTTGAACTATATTTGCCGTTAAATTCAACTGCATGAAAAAGACGGTTATTGATTTATTATTGCTTAAAAATAAGCAGCTTAACAAGGATAATTTTCTACTTAAACTTCGGTCACCCGTACCTGTTTCTGATATTTTTCCCGGTCAGTTTGTAAATGTTGAAATTAAAGATGCACAGGAAATATTTCTGCGGCGTCCCTTTTCGGTACTTGATGTCGATTATCAAAACCAAACCATTTCATTATTAGTTAAAATTTTGGGTCGGGGTTCAAAAAAGTTAACAGAAGCACAGCCAGGAGTTCAAATAAGTACAATCCTGCCATTGGGTAAATCATTTACCCTTCCAGAAAGAAATGACCGTATTATACTGATTGGTGGTGGAAGTGGTGTAGCACCCATGTTGTTTCTTGCCAAGCTTTGCGGACTTGATCCTGAAAATGTTCATGTTTTGATCGGCGCCCGTTCAATTACAGATCATATTGATATTGAAGAATATAAACCTTTTGGAAATTTCTATTTTACCACAGAAGATGGTTCTTTGGGAGAAAAGGGATATGTTACAAATCATCCGGTGTTTACAAATAAACTGAATGAATTCACAAAAATATACACTTGTGGACCAGATTTGATGATGAAAGCCATTGGCCGCATTGCTCTTGAGAACAAATTATTCTGCGAAGTTTCACTCGAAAATATGATGGCTTGCGGTTTTGGAGTATGTCTTTGCTGCGTGGAAGATACCAAGGCCGGGCACAAATGCGTTTGTACTGATGGACCGGTGTTTAATGTAAATGATTTGAAATGGTAAATTTAGGAATAAAAATACATGAGCTGGATTTCAAGAATCCGATAATGTTGGCTTCAGGAACTTGCGGATTTGGAGAAGAAATTTCCGATTTTCTTGATCTTTCCAGGCTTGGAGGAATAGTTGTAAAAGGAACCACCCTTAAGCACCGGGAAGGAAATGCATACCCACGGATGGCCGAAACTCCCTCTGGAATGCTCAATGCAGTAGGTCTGCAAAATAAAGGAGTTGATAATTTTATTGCAAATATTTATCCACGAATAAAAGACATTGATACCCATATTATTGTAAATGTAAATGGCTCTACCATTGAAGATTATGTGGCGTTAACTGAACGATTAAATGAGTTGGACAAAATTCCGGCAATCGAATTAAACATCAGTTGCCCCAATGTAAAAGAAGGCGGAATGGCTTTTGGAATTAGCTGTCCATCAGCCGAAGCTGTAGTAAAAGCGGTGAGAAAAGTTTACAGCAAAACATTAATCGTAAAACTCTCTCCAAACGTTACAAGCATTGCTGATATAGCTAAGGCTGTGGAAAGCCAGGGAGCCGACAGTGTTTCGCTGATAAACACCTTGTTGGGCATGGCTGTAAATGCTGAAACAAGAAAACCGGTTTTATCAACCATCACTGGAGGCCTATCTGGTCCAGCCATTAAGCCAATTGCGCTCAGAATGGTTTGGCAGGTGTATAATGCGGTAAAAATACCGGTGATGGGGATGGGCGGAATTATGAATGCAACTGATGCCATTGAATTTATGATTGCCGGTGCATCAACAGTTCAGATAGGAACTGCTATTTTTATCGATCCAACTATTCCTGTTCAGATTATTGATGGCCTGGCTTTGTATATGGAACGACATAAAATGCAGTCTGTTAGTGAATTAATTGGGAGTTTACAATGCTGAATTATCTAAGGAAACATATCTGCACTAAAAATATCATTCTGGCTGGATTAATTTTCTTTCTGATGGTTTTTCGTATTTCAATTCCGAAGGATCGTGATGAAATTCAGAATCGCTTTGAGGATATAGAAGAAGATGGATTGAACTTTCTGATTACCAATGATCTGTCAAATTTCAAGGAGAGCAAGGTTATTGAAAAACAAACGAAGGAATTTCTTCGGCAATGGAATTTGGCCGGAATGACCATGTCGGTAGTGAAAAACGGCAAGCTGGTTTATGCACAAGGTTTTGGGTATTCTGACGTTGAAGCAAAGCAGCCGGTTACCCCCGGTCAATTGTTCAGGGTTGCAAGTATCAGTAAATTAATAACTGCCGTTGCTATTATGAAATTGGTCGAGGATAAGGCGATCACCCTTGATTCTAAAGTATTTGGCCCGAAAGCAATCATTAAAGATTCTATTTTTCATTCAGTAAAGGATCCACGAATATACAATATCACAGTTCGTCACCTTTTGGCTCATGCCGGTGGTTGGTCGCTGCGATATGGAGATATGGCTTTTAATTCGTTGTTAGTCCTGGAGTTGAATGGCGAAAAAGGAAGCGCAAC
>JAUYEQ010000510.1 GCA_030691295.1 Bacteroidota bacterium | reverse complement strand
GTTGATTATCTAGATTGTTACCGTAAGCCGAGATTTATCTGAATATGATAAAAGTTACAGTCAGTTGGATGGTATGGAGTTCGGTTTCTCAGAACCACCCATCCTGAAATCGAATATTACCGGTGGGTATGGACTGTTGTATGGATCGAACGCTGTCAGTTATTCTATTGAACTTCCGTGATTTTCCGATACTATTGAATCAAATAAGCTCTAAAATTGCTTATCGCTTCACCGAAGAAATCAAAAAATCCTGATTGATAACCAGATAATATCCAAAAGCAAATGAGAATTTGGTAGTCAGGAAGTCGTAAAGGGCTTCGCCCTGAAAGGCAAATTCGATGTCTTTCAGTATCCGTTGTTTCATCATGTAGTTAAACGCTGCCTGCGAGCGGTCGGTTTGCGAAAGGGCAATGTCGCGGTCGGAAATCGACATGTAAATACGCTTTCCATAAGGCGCAATAAACTGGTAGGCATTCCAGTAGTCAAGCGAAAATTTTCCTAAACGGGTATCTCCGGCAACAGTTACCGAATAACCATGCCCTCTTTTGTATCCATAAGGCGCCGGGCCATCGGGACACTCGTAACCAATCCAGTGCAGGTTCAAGTAGATGTCTTTCAGGAATCCATCGCCAACATTGAATTGCGTTTCAAGTCCGGTGGCATAATTTAAATCGGTAACCACCCCCAGCGGACTCGAATCGATTTCGCCGCCCATGTGGTAAACCAGAACTTGCAAGGGGATGTGAATTTTAAGTCCTGAATTGGGGAATATTTGTGCGCGACCACTCAGCCCGAATGTAAAATGTTCCTGATACGGATCGCCGGGAAGGATAAACTGCTCCCAACTCATCCAGTTTTGCAGTTCAAGGTATTTCGACTCATACAAAAACTGAACACCTTCGCGTGGCGCATCGGTCATGATCCTTTCGGGCTCCCACAATTGTTTTATCAAACCCTGATTGTGATTCAGGTTCAGGTTGCCAAATATGACCTTCATTTTGTCGAACATCTGGTATTGGGCCGAAAACCAAGGCCGAACTATGGTGAAATTATCGCGGCTATGATACCTCAAAAAATGGCCGCCAACGTCCAGTTTCAGTTTTTCAGAAAAAGTGTAACTCAACTTTGGTCTTACCCATGCACCGGTCCAGGTATAGCCGTCAACAATATCGCCCATGTATTCAGTATTGTGAAAAAAGCTCATGCTCTCGAAACGGAAATTCAGTTCCTTCACTTCAGTAGTGTCGAGATTTTTGTAGTGATTGTTCAGATCAATCAGCGTTTGAGCATGAAGTTGTGACGCGAATAAAGTCAGACAAAATATGTAGTAGAGTTTTTTCATGTTTCATTTCCATTAATTCTATTCCGTCCGAAACAAGGATAACACATTGGCCAACACTTTAGCGCGGACGGATTCTTACCATTTCATTTCGTCCGTTGGCTAAAGCCAGACAGCCTGTCCCGATGAAAATCGGTAGCAAAGGATATTATCTCCTTGAATATCAATTATATTTGTCAAATGCAGGATATCCTTTGCCGTTCACTTCAGTGAACGGATATGTTTTATTCTTTCTTCGGCAAAATAAACCTATCGTACAAAAATAAGAGAACAACAGCACTCATAGCCAGCGAACTGAAAATAATCCAGATGGATTGCGGTTGATAACTTGTCCAAAGAAAATCGGTCAATTGCTGCTGACTAAAGTTCATCTGACGGGCAGCTTCGTTAAAATAGTCTGTTTTGGTGAACGATCCGTCAACAATTTCTGGAATGGTTAAACCGCGTTTGGTTACCTCAGCTTTCAGGAGAAAAAGTTTATCGGCAATTTTTTCGTAAGGTGCACCGGAAATAAAACCCGCAATCTGATGTCCTAAAGCAATGGGCAAAAACGATGAACCCATGTACAAGGCTTTTTTGTCGGGTGGTGCAATGCTGCCCACATATTCGGTATATTTTGGGGAACTGCCCATTTCGCCCAAGCTGAAAATCAACAATCCCAAAAGAATGATCCATCCGTTTTGAAATGAGAACATCATTCCCAGTCCAACAGCCAAAACAAATATGCCGCCCATCATGGCATTCAGTGGCCTGAAACGCATGACGAATGCCGAAACTACCAATTGGAAAACAATGATAAAAAAAGCATCCATACTACTCAATGTCAAGGCAATGCTCCCGGGATCGGATCCAATCAGTTCGGCCAGCCAGGGTGAAAAGGAATGAATTCCGTTGTAAAGGGTTGCAGTGTTTACCCAATCGACCACAAAATTCGGGAACGAATAATAAAGCTGGTTGAAAGCTGCCCAAAACAACGACATGATCAGTAAAAACATGCTGTACCGCCAGTTGATAATTGTATAAAATATATTTATAAACGGTTGAAATACAGATTTCAGGAAAGTGGTGGATTCCTTTATTTCTTTGGGTTCCTTGAAAAAGAACAGCGTAATCAGAAAGTTAATTGCAATGGCAATAATCGACAGCATAAACACAAAATTCCAGCCTTTGCCCAGCACAATTCCAGCTACAAAAGGGCCGATAAATCCGCCGATGTTCACCATCATGTAAAAAATTCCAAAACCGATGGAAGCCGTTTCTTCGTTGGTTGTTTTTGATATCGTGGCCGAAATGACGGGCTTAAAAAATGCACCGCCAACGCAAATCCAGATGAAAGAAAAGAAGACCATTCCGAAGCTGTCGAATTGCTGGATCATGTAAAATCCGGAACTGTATATCAGGAAAGCCAAAAGCAATACCTTTTTATACCCGATTCTATCGGCAATTGCGCCTGTCAGGATTGGCAGAAAATACAGCAACATGGAACCGGTTCCCATGATGGCACCTTTTTCAACCGGCGAAAATCCCATTGCACCGGTTTCTTTCGAACCCACCAGAAAAAGGCCAAAACCCATGTAAAAACCATACCAGGCATAACGCTCAAATAATTCGATGATATTGGCCAACCAAAACAGCGAAGGATATTTTCTGAAAATCTGAAGTTTCGACATAAAAGAAGAGTTTAATTTCGGGAGCACAAAATAGTGAAAATATTCAGTTAAGAATAATTAACGATTAAGGCTAGAAGTCAAGCCGATAAAAACAAAGCTTTTACTATTTTTGTTCCCCTTATCAACAACGAGTTAAAATGAAATTTTCCAGAACAAAAAAAGCAGGAATTGTTATTGTTGGAATTTTAGTTTTTGCAATTGGCTTTTACAGCTTTAAACAAGACGATAAAAATTTCCAGATAGCCAAGAACCTCGATATTTACTACACCCTTTTCAGGGAATTGAACCTGTTTTACGTGGACGATGTGAATCCGAACAAACTGGTAAAAACCAGTATCGACAAGATGCTCGAATCGCTCGACCCGTACACCAATTTTATTTCGGAAGACGATGTGGAAGATTTCAGGTTTATGACAACCGGCGAATATGCCGGAATTGGGGCGCTGATCAGCAAACAAAAAGGAAAAATTGTGATTGCTGAACCTTACGAAGGATTTCCGGCACAGAAAAGCGGCCTGAAAGCGGGCGATATTTTGCTTGAAGTTGCCGGCAAATCAACCGAAAAGCTTTCGACAGAAGATGTGAGCAGCCTTTTAAAAGGTCCAGCCGGAAAATCGGTACTGGTAAAAGTTGAGCGCTACGGACAGAAAAAAACGATGGACATTGAAGTCGTCCGCGAGAAAATACAGATCGACCCCGTACCTTATTACGGAATGCTGGACAAGGAAACCGGCTACATCCGGCTTTCAAACTTTACAGTTGACTGCACCGAGCGGGTTAAAATTGCCTTTATAGACCTGAAAGAAAAGCATGGAGCCAAATCGCTTGTATTGGATTTACGTTCAAACCCGGGAGGTTTGCTAATGGAGGCGGTGCGTATTTCAAACCTTTTTATTCCAAAAGGACAGGAAATTGTAAGCACGAAAGGAAAAGTAAAACAATGGGACAAAGTTTATACCGCCACAGAAAACCCGCTTGACACAGAAATGCCAATTGCGGTTTTAGTCAATCGCGGATCGGCT
>JAUYEQ010000509.1 GCA_030691295.1 Bacteroidota bacterium | reverse complement strand
TGCCGATCCGGGATGAACACTTCGCCCTTTCACTGTGATTTTTGCACTGGCAGCATTGAAATTTTCATATTCCAGCTCGCCAATTTCTCCTCCATCCAGCGTGTAAGCGAAGTCGGCTCCGAACTGTTCTACATTAAAATGTTTGGTTCCTTTCCCAATTTCTTCGTCAGGAGTAAAGCAAATCCTGATTTTTCCGTGTTTTATTTCAGGATGACAAATTAAAAAATCCATTGCAGTTACAATTTCAGCAATTCCGGCCTTGTCATCCGCGCCCAGCAGGGTTTTTCCATCGGTGGTTATCAAATCCTGACCAATGTATTTCAGCAATTCAGGAAAATCAGCCGGACTTAATACAATATTTGTTGCTTCGTCGAGCACCAAATCCTGCCCCTGGTAATTCTTTACCAATTGTGGGTTTACATTTGCTCCTGAAAAGTCGGGGCTGGTATCCATGTGCGAAACAAAACCAACAACCTGCCGTGCATTGTGATCATTCGATGGCAAGGTAGCAGTTACATAACCATACTGGTCGCGGGTGACATCCTGCAGCCCAATTTCACGCAACTCACCGGCCAGTTGATCAGCAAAAAACAATTGTCGTTCGGTGCTTGGGAATGTACTGCTCTCGGGATCGGAAGTAGTGAATACCTTTGCATATCGTAAAAATCGTTCAGTAACTTGTTCCATTTCTGTATATTTTAAATATCGTCTGAATTAAATTTAAAGCCCAATCGTTTGCCTGTCTGAATTCTGGAATGATTGATCTCAAACTGCATCTGCTCAACAGTGGCAATTTTCACATCGTCATAAGGCGGTACAAGCAAATCAAAATCAATGGCATACTGAACAGCTGTTTCAATAATATCTTTCAGGTATTCTTTTGTCAGTTCATCAATCCCGAAATCTTTTACAACTTCATTTGATTGCCGTTTTCCTTCAACAAAAAAATGGTTTTCACGGTTCACGAAAATCCGGGCAATCAGATAGCCCAAATCCTGTGTGCGATTGTATTTAAACGAGTCGGCCAGAAAATTATATATACTAAACACCCCACAATACGAATTCATCGCATTGGCTTTTATATATTCCAGTTTCCAGATCGGATGTTCGCGGTTAAAAACAAAAACGTTGGAGTGCATGCTGAAAATAAGCACATCGCCGCCAAGTTTGAATTCAGCTTCAAAAGGTCCTTTTTCCTGAAAAAACGGCAATACACTTTCGTCAACTTTGTCCTTCAACTGTTCACGATATTCATCCGCCAATTCTCTCAGCACTTCTTTCAAAACGGCAAACATCGCCACTGTAT
>JAUYEQ010000506.1 GCA_030691295.1 Bacteroidota bacterium | reverse complement strand
TGGTCTTTTTTATGCTAATTGGACGCTGGTACCAGGGAAAAACCTATCAGGCACTTTCGTTCGAGCGCGATTACAAAACTTATTTTCCGCTGGCAGTAACCAAAATTACCAACTCCGGAAGTATTACCATCCCTCTGGAAGATTTGAAATCGGGCGACCGGATTCTGGTTCGTAATCAGGAAATTGTACCTGCAGATTCGATACTTACAAGCGCAACGGCCAGTATCGACTACAGTTTTGTAACAGGTGAATCGATGCCCGTGACAAAGAAAGCGGGCGACTTTGTATTTGCCGGGGGCCGTCAGATTGGAAGCGCAATCGAACTTACCATCGAAAAAGAAGTTCAGCAAAGTTACCTCACCCAACTTTGGAACCAGGCTGAAAATCCGCTTACCGCCGAAAACAAACTGAATACTATCATCAATCGTGTGAGCCAGTATTTTACGGTTATTATTATACTTATTGCTCTCGGTTCCGCCATTTTCTGGTATTTTAACAATCCTGAAGTTGCACTTTTCGCCTTTACTTCGGTACTCATTATTGCCTGTCCATGCGCGCTGGCGTTAACGGTTCCGTTCACTTTCGGAAGTACCATCAGGCAATATGGCCGCAAAGGTTTTTATCTGAAAAACACCGCGGTAATCGAGCATCTGTACAAAGTTGACACGGTGGTTTTCGACAAAACCGGTACGATCACCAACGCTCAATCGTCCGATATCCGTTTCGTTGGAAAAGAACTAACTTCAGAACAACTGCTGATCATCAAATCACTGGCATTCCATTCGTCGCACCCGTTAAGCAAAACCATCTTTAATTCCATTGACGTTGATGAAATTCTGGAAGTGAAAGACTTTCAGGAAATTCCATCGCTTGGAATAAGCGGACTTGTGAACGGTATCCGGATCAACATGGGATCGCGATATTTTGTGACCGGAGAAATGAGCATGGAAGAAAATCTGAAAACCGAAGTCTGGATTTATTTCAAAGATGCGGTTGCAGGCCATTTTCAGCTCGAAAACGAATACCGCCCCGGCTTGCGCGAACTTATCCTGAAACTGCAAAAAACACACGAATTGCATCTTTTAACAGGCGATAATGATGCTGAAAGAGCCAACCTGATTCAATTCTTCGGCGACGGTAAAAGTCTGCATTTCAATCAATCACCAACTGATAAGCTAAACTATATCAGGAAATTACAAAAGGAAGGCCGGAAGGTTTTGATGATCGGAGATGGCTTGAACGATGCGGGTGCGCTGAACGAAAGCAATGTGGGAATTGTGATTGCAGACAATGTTTTCAATTTCTCGCCAGCCTGCGATGCGATTCTTCAATCAAAACAATTTGGCAAACTCGATAAATTCATACAATTTACCCACCGAAGCATGACCGTTGTGAAATTGGGATTCCTGATTTCATTTTTGTACAACATCGTGGGATTATCATTTGCGGTTCAGGGAAACCTGACCCCTATTGTTGCAGCCATATTGATGCCAATAAGTTCGGTGTCGGTAGTTGCATTTGCAAGTTTTTCCATACATTTATCCGCAAAAGGTTACCGGTTCTAAATTATCAGTTATGTCAGTAGTAATCGTATTGGTTTTTGTGGCAATCATCATGGCGGGTATATTTTTGCTGGCATTTATCTGGTCGGTAAAAAATGGCCAATACGAGGATACTTATACACCATCGGTCAGGATATTGTTTGACGATCCGGAGATGAAAATAGATGAGGAAGCGGAAAAAGGGAAAATGGAGACCGACAAACCGTAAATTGTATGGGCGCAATTGTAGAGACGCACTATAGTGCGTCTCTAACCATGTCTAAAAAATTAAAAATATAACTAAACACATCAATATGGAATTACAAAAGTTTTCGTACGACAACCGAATGACCCGCAATTTTGCAATTGCAACCATTGTATGGGGTGTTGTTGGATTATTGATGGGCTTGCTTGTTGCCCTTCAAATATTTCTGCCCTGGATGAATTTCGGGCTCGAATTCACCACCTTCGGACGAACCAGGCCATTACACACCAATGCCGTTATTTTCGCTTTCGTCGGAAATGCCATTTTTACAGCAGTTTATTACTCGCTTCAACGTTTACTAAAAACACGCATGTACAGCGAACTGCTGGGCAAAATCCATTTTTGGGGATGGCAGTCGATTATTGTGGCCGCAGCCGTTACTCTACTCGCCGGATTTACTACGGGAAAGGAATACGCCGAGCTTGAATGGCCCATCGACATTGCCATTACACTTGTTTGGGTAGTATTCGGCTGGAACATGTTCGGAACAATTCTGCAACGCCGCACCAGTCACATTTATGTTTCAATCTGGTTTTACATTGCCACCTGGGTTACAGTGGCTGTTCTTCATATTTTCAATTCACTGGCAGTACCGGTTAGTTTCCTGAAAAGTTATACGCTTTATGCAGGCGTTCAGGACGCCTTGGTGCAATGGTGGTACGGACACAATGCAGTAGCATTCTTCCTGACAACCCCATTTCTGGGAATGATGTATTATTTTGTGCCCAAAATTTCCGGACGACCTGTTTATTCCTACAAACTGTCCATCGTACATTTCTGGTCACTCATTTTCCTTTATATATGGGCCGGGCCACACCACTTACTATACAGTTCACTGCCTGATTGGCTTCAGGCGCTTGGAACTACGTTTTCGGTCATGTTGCTTGCTCCAAGCTGGGGTGGTATGATAAACGGCTTACTCACCCTTCGCGGTGCATGGGACAAAGTCCGCAGGGATCCTATTCTGAAAATGTTTGTTGTAGGCATCACTGCTTATGGAATGGCCACTTTTGAAGGTCCCCTTTTGTCATTTAAAAGTGTAAACGCCATTAGTCACTTTACCGACTGGACCATCGGGCACGTTCACATTGGCGCACTTGGCTGGAACGGCTTGCTGACTTTCGGTATGATTTACTGGCTCGTTCCCCGAATTTACAACACAACTCTTTATTCGACCAAACTGGCCAATATCCACTTCTGGATTTCCACACTTGCAATTGTTTTTTATGCAGTACCACTGTATATCGGAGGAATTACGCAGGCTTTGATGTGGAAACAATTTACTCCTGACGGATTCCTGATGTACCCGAATTTTCTGGAAACCGTTACCCAGTTAATTCCAATGTACGCCATCAGGGCATTTGGCGGATTTTTATATGTTTCCGGATTCTTCATTCTGGTGTACAACATTGTAATGACAATAAAGGCAGGCTCGTTTGTTGCCGACGAAGAAGCGCAGGCTCCGGCGCTGGAAGTAATGCCAGTTGGAAAAACCTCGTCGGAATCGGGTCACCGTTTTCTTGAACGCAAACCCATCCGCTTCCTGATTTTTGCGACCATTGCCATTCTGATTGGCGGAATCGTCGAAGTGATCCCAACCTACCTGATCAAATCAAATATTCCGACCATCACGAGTGTAAAACCATACACACCGCTAGAATTACAAGGAAGGGACATTTATGTGAAAGAAGGCTGTTACAACTGCCATTCGCAAATGATCCGGCCATTCCGTTCTGAAACAGAGCGATACGGAGAATACTCGAAAGCGGGCGAATCGGTGTACGACCATCCGTTCCAGTTTGGATCAAAACGAACCGGTCCGGATTTAGCGCGCGAAGGAGTAAAAACCGGAAGGAATTACAAGCCCGATGCATGGCACTACAACCATTTTATCGATCCGCAGAAAATGAACGAGGCATCCATTATGCCTGCTTATCCGTGGTTGGCCATAAAGGAAATCGATATTCAATCGACTCCGGGAAAAATAAGGGCGATGAAATTATTGGGTGTCCCCTACCCCGACAACTATGAACATCAGGCCATTGCCGATTTAAAAGCTCAGGCCGACAGTATTGCGAAGAATCTGGCAACTGCCGGAATCCAAACCGACAGCAACCGCGAGATAATCGCATTAATTGCTTATATGCAGCGACTTGGTGTAGATATTATGAATAAACCTGTAAAAGAATAAGCCATGGTAGGAGATACATTACGCAATATATTTCATGTTGAAATTTATGCATTGATAGGCTTTATAATTTTCTTCACTTTCTTCATCTTCGTCACCATCAATGCATTCAGGATGAAAAAAGAAGAAGTGGAAGAATTTAGTAATTTGCCACTGGATGATAAGGAAACAATGAGTGTTCAAAGATCAGTCTCAGCAGGCAAGAAATACTAATTGATACTATGATACAAATTAAAAAGACAACTCAAACAACAAAATATTGAACTATGCATACAAATGATGAGGATCAATTGAACAAGCAGGAAGAAATTCATCACGAGGTAGATGATGCTACACAAATTAAATATTTTGGAGGCGATCATGAATATGATGGCATTAAAGAGCTTGACAATCCGCTTCCACCCTGGTTGAAATACCTGTTTTATGTAACCATTGTCATCGCATTCTCCTATATGATGCTGATTTTTGTTTTTGAAGATGACGACTTTGTACAGCACAAAGAATATCGCAAAGAGATGATCGCAGCACGTGCAAAAACAGATGAAGCAGTGAATGAAGAGGCTACAAAAGCGGCAACAGTTGCTCCTCCTTCTAAAGAAGAAATACTGGCAGCCGGGAAAACCATTTTCGATAAAACCTGTCTGGTTTGTCATGGTAAGTTTGGCGAAGGTCTTGTTGGACCCAACTTCACCGACGATTACTGGATTCACGGCGGAAACCCGGAAGATTTGCTCAAGGTTGTGAATGAAGGTGTTATTGAAAAAGGGATGATTTCGTATAAAAGTCAATTGAATAAAACCCAGATAAACAATGTGATCCAATATATCCTTAGCTTGCAGGGAACAAACCCGCCAAACCAGAAAGCGCCGGAGGGTGAGAAATTTGTAAAAAACTAGCAGCCCCATCCCCAAGCGGAAGGGAGTTTGGCGACTGAATATTATTGATATTTATCTTTTTAAAGAAATTTGATATGTCAAAAAACAAACCTAAGAGTATTGGTTCTTTTAGCCCCCTCTTCAGGAGGGGGTTGGGGGAGGCTTTTTATGGATAATTTTCAGGAAACGACCTTCAGAGACCGGCCGTCAACATTTGGAAAAGATGGCAAGCGTGTTTGGCTTTTCCCGAAAATGCCCAAAGGGAAGTTGTACAATATCAGGCGAATTATTGCCTGCACATTGCTCACCTTTTTTTATCTGGCGCCATTTCTGAAAATCAATGGAGATCCTCTGATTTTTCTGGATTTTCTGCAACGTAAATTTGTATTGTTTGGAACGACTTTTTATCCGCAGGATTTTCATTTACTGGTACTGGCAATCATCACTTTGGTTGTGTTTATTGTATTGTTTACGGTTATCTACGGAAGGATTTTCTGCGGTTGGGTTTGTCCGCAGACAGTTTTTATGGAGTTTTTATACCGGCCCATCGAATACCTGATTGACGGCAATGCGGAACAGCAAAAAGAATTGGCAGAACAGGAGACTGATGCGGTAAAAATCCTGAAACGGATATTGAAACACAGCATTTACCTGGTTATTTCGTTCTTTACCATTGTTACATTTGTTTCCTATGTCACGGGCACCAACAAGCTTGGCGAAATTATTAATAGCTGGCCGCAGGAACGTTTCAGCCTGCTAATGGGTGTAATCGCATTTACAGGAGTTCATTATTTTGTGTTTGGATGGTTTCGCGAACAGGTTTGCACTGTGGTATGTCCGTATGGCAGATTGCAAGGGGTAATGCTCGATGTGAATACCATTCTCGTGGCCTACGATTACAAACGCGGTGAACCACGCAGAAATGCGGAACTTCGAAGAAGCGAACACGGCGATTGTGTCAATTGCTTTAGCTGCGTTGATGTTTGCCCGACCGGAATTGACATTCGTAACGGAACCCAACTCGAATGCATCAATTGTACATCGTGTATTGATGCCTGCAATTCGGTAATGAAAAGAGTAAAAAAACCAAGCGGGTTGATACGTTTTACATCCGAAAAATCTATCTCGGAAGGAAAAAGTGTGAAGTTTAATGCGCGTGTTATTGCCTATTCGGCGGTATTAATTGCCCTTTTGACCTTGATGATCTATTTATTCACTGTTCGCGGCGATGTGGAGACTATAATCAACCGCTCACCCGGGACCATGTTTCAGGAATACGGGCAGGAACACTACAGCAATTTATACAACCTGCAAATGGTGAACAAAACAAATTCAGACGTCAGTATCGAATTAAAACTACTATCTCCTGAAGGTGAAATTCTTCTGATGGGAGATTCCCTGAAAACAGAGAAAGGCGAAGTTGCCAACAGAAACCTGCTTGTGGTACTGAAAAAGGAAAATGTAAAATCGTCGAACAGCCATCTGGAAATTGGCATATTCGAAAATGGAAAAATGATTGACAAAATATCAACATCGTTCGTCGGGCCGAATTCGCTGGATAAAGGCCTCCCCTAAATCCCCTCCCAAAGAGGGGACTTCAAGAATGCATCGGGCAAAATATTCGAGTAAAATAATAGTGAGATGAAGATTTATACAATAACAAAATCATTGGTTTTTTACCCCCTCTTTTGGAGGGGGAAGGGGGAGGCTTTTTATGAAATTTAACTGGGGAACTGGAGTTGTGTTGGCTTTACTGGTGATGGTAGCCGGAATGAGTTTTTTGGTTTCAATAGCTGTAAGGCAAGATTTTGATTTGGTTGACAAGGACTATTATCAGAAATCAATCATTTACCAGCAACACATCGAAAAGGTTGCGAATACGGCTAATCTTGATGTGAAAATTGTTTTTGAACTTTCAGAAGACACATTGAAGCTGACATTTCCAGGTCTTGGAGATTATCAGAACCTTACCGGTAAAATTCATTTTTATAGTCCAGTTGAAGCAAGAAGGGATTATAACCTTGAAGTTAAAACGGATACTGCCTTTTTGCAGATCATCGATCTGAAAAACCTTGAAAAAGGAAGGTATCAGGTAAAAATCGACTGGAAAGCAAGCGAGGTTTCCTATTATCAGGAAGAAGAAATTGCGGTACCGTAGAGACGCGATTCATCGCGTCTGATTCATCGCGTCTAAATACTAATTTGCAAACAATTAAGACGTAATAAATTACGTCTCTACAAAAAACGAATATGGACTTCTTCACACCTTTAACCATTGGCCTGATCGGCAGTTTTCACTGTATCGGCATGTGCGGCCCAATTGTGGTTGCCCTTCCGCTAAAAAAGCACAACCTGATTTCAAAAATTTCAGGAGCTGTATTGTATAATTCAGGCAGGGTCGTCACTTACAGTATTTTGGGTATTTTATTTGGCTTGCTGGGTCAGGGAATTCACATGGCAGGTTTTCAGCGATGGACTTCCATTTTGCTCGGTGCTGCAATGATAATCAGCGTGTTGTTTCCATTCTTTTTCAGGGAAAGAATTACCATCGGCAACCTTTTCACCGGATTTTCAGCACGTTTGATAGGCAGGCTTAGAAAACTTTTTACCGACCGTTCATATTTTTCGCTCCTGATGATCGGATTACTGAACGGCTTGCTGCCTTGCGGACTGGTTTATGTGGCGATTGCCGGAGCCATCAGTTCAGGAACAGTTTTGAACGGCGCACTTTTTATGATGTTCTTTGGAATTGGTACGATTCCGTTACTTTTAATCGCAACGTTGGCAAGTGATGCCATCGGACAACGGGTACGAAGCAAAATGCAACGGGTGGTGCCTTACTTTGTTTTTCTGCTTGGCGTGCTTTTTATCCTGAGGGGCATGTCGCTGGGGATTCCATTTATCAGTCCAAATGCTGAGAAATTGGAGCCTCATGTAAAGACCGAAGCTGGCAGTTGCTGCAAATAAATATTGAATTTTCATAAACATTCAAACCTGTTTTGGGTTTCTTATGGCAAAACAGATATTGAGCCAACAAGCATTTTGTTGAAAACCAAAAATCAGAAATGGATCAACCTAAGCGTAACAGATTAACCCAAAAGAAGAAACCTGAAAATCAGGACAACTTCCCATTAGAAAAGAGCAAGTCGATTGTAAACGATATTTTTAAAATGATCTGCAATAAATCCCTCTTCCTTCTGTCAGTTTTTATACTTTTCGCAGGCATAATTGCTTCAGGACAAAAAGCCTTCGACGACAAAACAAAAGATCCTGAGATTGGTATCGTAGAGCATCTTGATGAGTTTATTCCCACCGATATTTATTTGATTGACGAGAACAACCAGCGGGTAGTTCTAACCGATTTAATCGACAAACCAACCATCATTAATTGGGTCTATTTCAGATGCCCCGGAGTTTGCAGCCCCCTGATGGAAGGTTTGGCAAATGTAATGAACGCATCGGATATGGTTGCAGGTGTGGATTACCAGGTGCTTACCATCAGTTTCGATCCTACCGAAACCATTGATTTAGGCATTCGGAAAAAAGTAAACTATCTGAATCTGGTGGACAAAAAAGAGGAAATCAGTAATGGATGGAAGTTTTTTGTTTCGGATAGTGCAAGCATTGTAAAAGGAACCAATGCAACCGGGTTCAAATATAAAAGAACAGGAAATGATTTTCTGCATGCTGCATCAGTAACTGTGGTGAGCCCGAAAGGTAAAATTACCCGTTACATGAATGGCACCTATTTCCAGCCATTCGATTTAAAAATGGCCATTATCGAATCGTCAAAGGGAATGTCGGCGCCAACCATCAATAAAATAATGCAGTATTGTTTTTCGTACGATCCTGTTGGACAGGCCTATGTGCTGAATGTAACAAAGATAACCGGCACATTGATATTGTTCTTTGCCAGTATTTTCTTTCTGTTCCTGATATTTAAACCAAAAAGAAAAAAATAAACAAACATATTTTATCTATGCAAACAGCAACTCATCCTTCGCACGAGGTAAGTTACCTCGATTACAAAGGAAAATACAAAGGAATATTCGGATGGATATTTTCTACCGACCATAAGCGTATCGGCCTTTTATACATGTATTCGATGTTGGTCATGTTCGTGGTGGGCGTAGGTCTTGGACTGGCCATGAAACTTGAATTAATTGCACCGGGTAAAACCATCATGGATCCGGGAACATACAATGCAGTTTTTACTGTACATGGTGTAATCATGATTTTCATGATTGTAATACCCGGACTTCCGGCGGTATTTGGCAACTTTTTCCTCCCCATCATGATCGGAGCCAAAGACGTGTCTTTTCCGAAGTTAAACCTGCTATCCTGGTATTTCTATGTAGCGGGCGCATTGCTGGTAATTTCATCAGTACTTTTCGGAAACGGAACACCCGACACAGGATGGACTTTCTATGCTCCCTACAGCTTTAAAACGGGAACAAATTTGCTTCCTGCCATATTCGGAGCATTTGTGCTGGGATTTTCGTCTATTCTAACCGGATTAAACTTTATTGTGACCATACACAGGATGCGTGCACCAGGCATGACCTGGTTTAAAATGCCACTTTTCCCATGGTCGCTATACGGAACAGCCTGGATTCAGTTACTGGCAACCCCTGTTGTTGGAATTACGCTGGTGCTTGTCGCTCTCGAACGAATTTTTAACATCGGGGTATTTGATCCTGCGCTGGGCGGCGACCCGATTTTATACCAGCATTTATTCTGGATATATTCCCATCCCGCCGTTTACGTAATGATACTTCCGGCGATGGGTGCCATTTCTGAAATAATCCCAACTTTCTCGCAAAAACATATATTCGGATACCGGGCAATCATTGCTTCAACATTGGCCATTGCCTTTGTAGGTTACTTCGTTTGGGGCCACCACATGTTTACTTCAGGAATGAGCGGAACCGCACAATATACCTTTTCAATCCTGACATTTATTGTAGCCATACCAAGTGCTATTAAGGTATTTAACTGGATTTCAACCATGCACAAGGGTTCTATTAATCCTGAAGCTCCTTTTTTATGGGCAGTTAGTTTCATTTTTGTTTTCATGATCGGAGGTTTTTCCGGTTTGGTGCTTGGCGCGTTGGCTGCGAATGTGCATGTTCACGATACTGCATTTGTGGTTGCACACTTTCACTTCATTGTATTTGGAGGCGTTGGTTTTGCTTTCTTCGGTGCCATCCACTATTGGTTTCCCAAAATGTTTGGCCGCATGTACGACAAAGTCTGGGCGAAAGTTGGATGGGCATTTTTTACCGTTGGATTCCTTACCCTATATTCACCGATGTTTTACCTGGGAATGATGGGAATGCCGCGCCGCTATTACGATTATTTACCCGAGTTCCACGCAGCAAATATCCTTTCATCGCTTGGTTCATGGGTTATGACATTTGGATTGCTTATCGTGATAATCAACCTGTTCAGATCGGCA
>JAUYEQ010000502.1 GCA_030691295.1 Bacteroidota bacterium | reverse complement strand
CAGTAAACTGGGGGTTCAGCCCCCGTGTCTCTTATCGACAACAAAAATAGCCGGAAAAATATTTTTTTCAGCATACTCTAACGTATTAATTTACAAGAATATTATTTTCGGGCTGAATCGCTGGTTTTAACAAATCTGAATTGATGCATTCAAAATAAACACTGTGAAATTATTAGTTGTTGACGACAATCCCATTAATCAAAAGTTTTTATACTACTCTCTAAAGAAATATTACGAGATAGAAACTGCCAATAATGGACTTGAGGCTGTAAATATGTTGGAGAAGGATCTTTTTGATGTTGTATTGATGGATTTGTCGATGCCGGTTATGGATGGCGCCGAAGCAACATTGCAGATCAGAGAATCAATTAGCCACCGCAATAAAAATATTCCAATCATTTTTGTAACCACCAATGATTTTGAACATGAGCGAATCCGCTGTATGGGAAACGGAGCCGATGATTATTTAATCAAGCCAATTGATATTGAAAAGTTATTATCGACCATCGACTTTCATCTGAAACAAAAAGAAGAAACGTCAATATAAAATAAAGAAACAGATAACCTTTACAACACCATTATTTTCAGGTTATCGGGTCGTGAATTACGGGAAATAAAAAAGGCTGATTATCCATCAGCCTTTTTTTATTCATTGAATTATTTCTTATTCCTGAATTGGTAATTCCGGTGCAGCTTCTTCAGCTGGAGCAGGTTTCGCAGATTCTTTTGGGGCAGCAGGTTTTACAGTTTCCGTTACACCGGCAGGTTTTTTCTTTCCTCCGCGACGTGAACGACCTGGTTTAGCTTTGCCTTCTTTGGCAGCCAACATGCTTTCGTTAAAGTCAACCAATTCGATGATACACATTGAAGCATCATCACCCAACCGGTTTCCTGTTTTCAGAATCCTGGTATAACCACCCGGACGATCGCCAACTTTTTCAGCAACATCCCTGAACAAAACAGCAACAGCAGTTTTGCTTTGAAGATATTCAAATACAGTTCTGCGCGAATGAGTTGAATCGTCTTTTGCTTTTGTGATAAGTGGCTCGACATATACCCTTAAGGCTTTCGCTTTCGCTAAAGTCGTAGCAATACGTTTATGAAAAATCAATGAATTAGCCATATTGGCCAACATAGCTTTTCTGTGTGAGCTAGTTCTACC
>JAUYEQ010000501.1 GCA_030691295.1 Bacteroidota bacterium | reverse complement strand
TTCACTAAATACCAAAGGGCTTATCGAAATAGAATTGTCGGTCGTAAAAAAGACACTTGCCCTACTGTCCGGCTATCAGAATAAGATTGGCAATGATTTCAGGATTACAGGCTGATCAGATTAAAAAATAAGCCTGGCGCTTAAATCCGGAATGCTCATTGCAATGCACGTATCCTAACTGATTTGTTAGCAACACAGTATCGCCGATGTATAAAGGTTTTTGATTGAAATGGCTGTGTCCGTATATCCAGAAATTAGCGTTGCAACGTTCAATATAATCGGTCAACGCTACACAAAAGGCCTCGTTGATCGGACTTTTCGCATGCGGGGGGTAATTGCACAAACCCGATGGAAGATGGTGGGTGACCACGATGGTTTTTTCAACTTCATCAGTTAAGGTAAGCTTAATAAAGTTTAAGCATTCGTCATGCAATTTATTGTAATCTGAAGCTTTGAGTTTTTTGTCTTTTTTCTGGATACACGAAAAATCTGAAACGCCTTGTTCTATAATTTTTTCATTTTCAGCGCTCAACTTCGACCATAAAGTGCTGAAAACAAACCTGACTTCATCATATTGCAGGGCCACATTGTTCACCAAATGGATATTGCTCCGTATCTGAATATCAAAAGAAGCACCGAATTCACAAATATCGCGGTAATAGTACTCATGATTGCCGGGAACCCAAAAAACATTATCGTAATTATCAGCAACGAGGCTGAAGAATGGATGACTGAAGTTAACCTCGTGCAGCGGCATAATATCCCCGGCAAGAATCAGGATATCGCCATTTTTTACCAATGGATTTTGCTTAAGATATTTGTCATTCTGAGCAAACTCAAGGTGCAGGTCGGAGCAATATTGGATCCTCATCGAAAGTGTGTTTTTATTTATTTTTCAGCCTACATCACAAATTTTTTTCAAAAGCGGCATATCAAGAATTTCTATATCGCGTCCTTTAACACTGATAATACTTTCTTTTGCAAATTCAGAAAGTAGCCTCACCGTGTTTTCTTCAGAAATGGCAGCCATCTCGCCAATCTCTTTCCGCGTAAGACACAGATGAAATTTGTGGCTTTGGTGCAAATTTGATAAATAAATCAGGTTTTCAGCTATCCTTCCCCTGATTTGCTTTTGATTAATTGAAATAATTTTATTCATAATATTTGCGACCGACTTCCCAAATACTTTATTCAGGCACAATAGAAGGTCATGGCTTTCGATATAAAGTTTTTTAACCAATCCAAGTTCAATGAAACATACTTCTGAATTTTCAAGAGCGGTGACAGAATAGGCATATATGGGGGTTTCGAAAAAAGACAATAAGCCAATATAGGCAGGTGGTTTTAAAATATACAGGATGATATTCCTGTTGTTCAATCCTTCAAGATAAAGCTTAGCCCAGCCTTTTGTTAAAAATAAGGCGTGAGTAACTTCTTTCCCCTGCTTACAGATGACATCATGCTTCTTGAAATGCGCATGAAATATATTTGCTTCGTCAATACTTCTACCTGTTTTAGCAAGTGCTGATTGAAAATCACAAGGATCTGTGCAATTATTGCAGGTCATTTTTTTTGTAAGCTTCATAAATTTATATTCTCGTTCAAAGATTACAAAAAAAGTTGATTTACAACAATGTTTAATCTCAACTTAACTGAAGATTGACCAATAGTTTTAATGAATACCTTTATCGAAACTAAAAAAAAGGAGGATATATGCTTCATGAACCGGCAGTAACCGTTGGGAAAGACAATGCAGCTGCAAAAAAGTCAAAATTAGGGGTAATATTATTCATTGCTTATACAATCATCTATTCAGGCTTTGTGCTTATCGGTTTAACAAAGCCCGAAATAATGGGTCTTCAACTAATTGGAGGACAAAACATTGCAATAATCTATGGATTTGGATTAATTGTATTGGCAATAGTTATGGGTTTCATCTATAATTATTTTTGTACAAAGATGGAAAACGAAATGGATAAAAATTAACCCTGATAATTGAATTATATGATTTATGAAGTCTCTAATTTAGCAATAATAATATTTCTTTCTATTGTTGGGCTGGTGTTGGGCTTGTCTTTTTACTTTGCCCGAAAGACGAAATCAGCCGCAGGTTATTATGCCGCCGGAGGGAACATCCATTGGGGTGTTAATGGCGTTGCGTTTGCCGGCGACTATTTGTCGGCTGCATCGTTTCTGGGTATTTGTGGAATGATCGCATACTCAGGGTACGACGGATTTTTATATTCCATTGGTTACCTTGCAGGATGGGTGGTGGCATTATTCCTTGTTGCAGAACCTATGAAAAGACTTGGTAAATATACATTTACCGATGCTCTTGATGCAAAATTTGACTCAAAATCAATAAAACTTACTGCAGCAATAAGTACGCTTATTGTTTCGATATTCTACC
>JAUYEQ010000444.1 GCA_030691295.1 Bacteroidota bacterium | reverse complement strand
GTTGGAAATGCCGAATCGTTTTATGCCGCCTTAAACGGAGGCGCTGATGCTGTTTTTATGGGACTTGAGGAGTTTAACGCACGCGGAAGAGCCAGCAACTTTACGCGACCAATGCTTCAGCTTGCGGTAAGTAAAGCACGTGAAAAAAATGTCAAGGTTTACATTACACTTAATACGCTGATAAAGAACAAGGAGATCGATCAATTGATCGACATCTTATCATTCCTGAATTCGCTGAGAGTTGATGCGATTATCATTCAGGATTGGGGAGTTTATTTTATTGCGAGGAAGTTTTTCCCAAAATCGGTTCTTCATGCAAGCACCCAAATGGGCAACCACAATTCGGTGGGCGTTAATTTTGCGGCTTCAAAGGGAATTGTGCGAACGGTTCTGGCACGCGAATTAACCATGCCCGAACTTGAAAAGATTGTAAACGAAAGCAAGGCCGAACTCGAACTGTTTGTGCATGGCGCTTTGTGTTATTCGTTCTCCGGAATGTGTCTTTTTAGCAGTTATGTCGGTGGACAGGGTGCGAACCGGGGATTGTGCAAACAAAGTTGCCGCCGGTTGTATCAGGAAGGAGAGGAGCAACATGCGCTTTTTAGCCTGAAAGACAATCAGCAGCTCAGTAACCTGCAAAAAATAGTAGATCTCGGAATTCATTCGTTGAAAATTGAAGGCCGGATGAAATCGGCTGATTATGTATTTCAGGTTTGCAAATCTTACCGGATGGTATTGGACAATCCTGAAAAAAATGCGGAAGCTGCCGAAATGCTTGAATTGGATACTGGCCGCGAAAAAACCTCCTACTTTTTGGGTGGCGACATCAGCGACGGAATAACAGATGATCCTTCAACCGGAAAACTGATCGGGAAAATTGCGGAAGTAAAAAAAAATACGATTTCTTTCCAAAGTATTGTGCCGCTTGGCGTTGGCTACCGTTTGCGCATCAGGAACAAAAGTGAGGATGATCAGTTATACGTGAAAGTGGAGAATTTTAAACTGAATGGAAATCTTTACCAAATACCAACTGATTTGTGCGGAAAAATCAAAAAGGGCGATGATGTTTTGCTGGTCAGGATGAAAACCCAAAGTTTTTCGTCACGGTTAGGAAATGTGAATACTTTGCCTGAATTGAAAAAGCAATTTGTAAACAAGAATGAGATTAGAAATAGCATCAACTTTTTGGGAAAACCACAAAATCCAATGCTTTTGGTTCGTGTCGGTAGTCCGGATTGGATTGCAAAACTGCGCTTCGAAGATTACGATGCTGTAATTCTTTCGTATAAAAAATCCGACTGGGAAAATTTCGATCCGAATGCCACTTTCTTACAGTCAAACCGCCAAAAAATACGCATCGAATTTCCCAAATTTATTTCTGAATATAACCTTGAGTTTTACCGGAATTTGGCTGATCGATTTGCCGCTTCAGGATTTAACCAGTTTTTCATCAGTCATTTATCGCAGAAAATGCTACTCCCAAAAGGTGCAAGAGTAAGTTGCAACGAAAATGTGTATGTATTGAATGATGCGGCTGCAAAGGCTTTAAACGATGAACAAATCAGCGATTTTATTTATCCTCAGGAAAATGATCTGGAAAATCTGTTGTCGATGAAAAACCGGCAGGGGATCGTTCCGTTGTATTTTTATCCTGAATTGTTTTATTCCCGTATGCCGGTCAAATCGCACCAGGAATCGAAAATGTTTGCCGACGAGAACAACAAAAAATTCAGGATTACAGTAAAGGATGGAATTACAATTGTTTATCCTACGATTCCGGTTGCTTTGTTTCATTACCGCAATCAGTTGGAACAAAACGGTTTCAATAGGTTTTTAATCGACTATTCAGGAGAAATAATTACTGCAAATGTGGTAAAGCGAATTCTGAAAAAATACCTGAATTCAGAGTCTGTTCAGCCGTCAACAAGTTTTAACTTCAAGCTGGGACTAAAATAGTCTCAGTGTTCAGTCTCAGTTGGCAGTATGCCTTTCTGAACACTGAACACTGAACACTGTGACTGAATATTTTATCCGTCGTTCATCGAAATTAGGAATTCTTCAATCGAATCGGTTCTCATGATTCTTGTTTTTAAGAATTCCATTGCTTCATTCGAGTTCATATCTCCTAAGAAATTGCGCAGGATGTAAATTTTATCGAGCACACTTTTCGTCAGCAATAAATCTTCACGGCGGGTGCTCGATGCATTGATATCGACAGCCGGGAAAATACGTTTGTTCGACAATTTCCGGTCGAGCTGCAATTCCATGTTACCGGTGCCTTTAAATTCTTCGAAGATTACTTCGTCCATTTTCGAACCTGTATCAGTCAAAGCAGTTGAAAGAATTGTGAGTGAGCCACCTTCTTCGATGTTACGGGCCGCTCCGAAGAAACGTTTTGGTTTGTGCAGCGCATTCGCATCAACACCACCCGAAAGTACTTTTCCGGAAGCCGGTGAAACTGTATTGTATGCACGTGCCAGACGGGTAATTGAATCAAGCAGAATCACCACATCATGTCCGCATTCTACAAGGCGTTTGGCTTTTTCGAGAACCATATTTGCTACCCGTACGTGACGTTCAGCCGGTTCGTCAAAAGTTGACGAAATAACTTCCGCGTTTACGTGGCGCGCCATGTCGGTTACCTCTTCAGGTCGCTCATCAATCAGCAGAACCATCATGTAAACTTCAGGATGATTGGCTGCAATTGCATTGGCTATTTCTTTAAGCAACATTGTTTTGCCGGTTTTGGGCTGCGCAACAATTAATCCGCGCTGTCCTTTGCCGATTGGGGTGAACAGGTCGATAATCCTGGTGGAAATGTTATCGTGTCCGTTGCCGGTAATGTTGAATTTCTCGTTTGGAAACAAAGGAGTCAAGTGCTCGAAAGGCACACGATCGCGAATATAATCCGGTGTTCTTCCGTTGATTTCGATTACTTTAATTAATGGGAAATATTTTTCGCCTTCTTTTGGCGGACGAATTGTTCCGGTAACCGTATCGCCGGTCTTTAGTCCGAAAAGTTTAATTTGCGATTGGGAAACATAAATGTCATCAGGCGAGTTCAGGTAGTTGAAATCTGATGAACGCAGGAATCCGTAGCCATCGACCATAATTTCCAAGACACCGGTATTGCTAA